>JAFTYR010000075.1 GCA_017461315.1 Burkholderiaceae bacterium
TAAGGAACTACCCAATTTTTAGCATCCCAAATATTGACGTTGAAATAGTAAGCCGTGCAAGCAATATCTAAAAAGTAAAGGAAGGAACCTAAAGCGCAAGCTTCAAAAAAAAGTATTTTAGAAGGCTTAAATTTTTCTGATAAAGCCAAGTAACACAATGTACTGAGCACAGTAATACTGCAGATTGCAGGGTAATCTAGAACGAAATCGCCTTCACTGCCTAAGTAATAAGTTTTTATTGCACAAAAAACAGCAATAAAAGGTAAAAATGGAGATAGAAAAGACTTCCCGGAAGACCAAAGTCTTCCAAAAGGAAGTCTTGCTTCAAAGTATCGGTAGACAAGAAGTAAAAAAGCTAGTGGGGTGGCAAGTAGGGCGAGATAGCCGTAAGAAGAAAACTCTTTCGTTAAAGTAAGAGCACAAACGGTAAACAACAAAAGAGCACCTTCTACTCCAGCATAAAGTGCTTTTTCGGTTCTATCTCGCATGAATAATTCCTACATTCCCATTTCAGCGCTGACGTTGATTTTGAGTTCTTGCAAAATCGTCGCTGAAATTTCCTCAATAGACTTTGAAGTAGAAGAAAGCCACTTAATGCCTTCGTTTTCCATCATCTTTTGAGCTTCATGTACTTCATAACGGCAGTTCTCTAAGGAAGCATAACGTGAGTTAGGACGACGTTCACTTCGAATTTGAGATAGGCGTTCTGGAGCAATTGATAGACCAAAGATTCGATCTCTGCAATTATCGAGCGCAGGGGGTAATTCACCGCGGTCAAAATCTTCGGGGAGGAGTGGATAGTTAGCCGCCTTGATGCCGTACTGCATGGCCAAATAAAGCGATGTAGGTGTTTTCCCGCTACGGGAAACTCCTACTAAGATGACTTCAGCTTCTTTGAGGCCTTCGTTAGTTTGTCCGTCATCGTGAGAAAGCGTGTAGTTAATCGCTTCGATTCGCTTGTTATAACGCTCCTGGTCGCCAATTTCATGAGATTTTCCAACGGAGTGGTCGCTTGGAACACCAAGTTCTCTCTCTAATGGTCCGACAAAGGAGCGGAACAGTTCAATGACGAAGGCATTACAGTATTCATTGAAGGTTGATGCGAGAGAACCGGCTACCAGGGTAGAAAAGACGATAGGGCGGTTTCCTGTTTCTTTACCCACTTCGTTGATTTTCATCGCGGCTTCCTTTGCCTTTTCAATCGTATTGATGAAAGGCATACGCCAGCGAACGTATTGCAGACCGTGAAATTGAGCTAAAACAGAATTTGCCAGTGTTTCAGCGGTGATCGCAGTAGCATCTGAGACAAAAAAGACGGTTCTGACCTTAGATTTTCCTTGTTCTTTTACTTCTTCAACCATTATTTCCTCTGTCTTTTAGTATATTTAGTATATTTTTAACAGCAATTGCCAATAACAGGCTAAAATCTAGCAAATTTTCTACTCTCTTTTCGAGGTCTGCAAATGCAACAAGGTCGTTTCGTCGTTCCTTTCAGTCAACTTCGTATGACAGATGTTGAATCTGTTGGCGGAAAGAACGCATCACTCGGTGAACTGCTTAGTCAGTTGACTCAGGCGGGTATTCGAGTTCCGGATGGTTTTGCCACTACGGCGGAGGCATTTCGTGTCTTCTTGAATGAAGGCGGTCTGAAAGAACGCATCGAAAATCGTTTAGCGACACTTGACGTTGATGACGTCAAGGAATTAGCGAAAGCAGGTGCTGAAATCCGTCAGTGGATTGAACAGGCACCATTCCCAGCTCAGTTGGAACAAGAAATTCGTGAATTCTACGAATGGCTCAAGGATGGTCAGGAAGAAATTTCTGTGGCAGTTCGTTCTTCGGCTACTGCTGAAGACTTGCCAGATGCTTCCTTTGCCGGCCAGCAGGAAACTTTCTTGAATGTGGTTGGTATTGATCAGGTTTTCGCTCGTATGAAGGAAGTGTTTGCTTCTTTGTACAACGATAGAGCTATTTCTTACCGTGTTCATAAGGGTTTTGATCATTCATTAGTAGCATTGTCTGCCGGTGTACAACGTATGGTTCGTTCTGACCTTGGTTGCGCTGGTGTGATGTTCACAATGGATACAGAAAGTGGCTTTGATCAGGTCGTATTCATTACTGCTAGCTATGGTCTTGGTGAAACCGTTGTTCAAGGTGCTGTAAACCCAGATGAATACTATGTTCACAAGCCAATGCTTGAAAAGGGAAACTTTGCAGTTATTCGCAAGGTACTCGGTAGCAAGAAGATCAAGATGGTATTCGACACTGAAGGAGCAAGTGGTCGTTCCGTTAAGACTGTTGATGTCTTAGACGAAGATCGCAATAAGTTTGCTCTAACAGACGAAGAAGTCATGCAGTTGGCTAAATACGCTACGATCATTGAAAAACACTATGGTCGTCCCATGGATATCGAATGGGGTAAAGATGGCGTAGATGGCAAGCTCTATATTTTGCAGGCTCGCCCTGAAACCGTAAAGAGTCGTCAGAAAGACAGCCGTGTACAGGAAAAATTCGTTCTACAGCAGAGAGGAAACGTATTAGTTTCTGGTCGTGCTATCGGTCAGAAGATTGGTGCAGGTAAGGTTATTATCGTTAACGGTCCAGAAAACATGGATCTCGTTAAAGAAGGTGATATTCTCGTAACCGATATGACAGACCCGAACTGGGAACCTGTCATGAAGAAGGCTAGCGCTATCGTGACTAACCGTGGTGGTCGTACTTGTCACGCAGCGATTATTGCTCGTGAGTTGGGTATTGCGGCTGTAGTGGGTTGTGGTAATGCCACTGAAGTGCTTCAAGATGGTCAGGAAGTGACTGTTTCTTGTGCAGAAGGTGATACTGGTTACATCTACGAAGGCTTGCTTCCATATGAAGTCAAAGAAGTTCGTCAGGGTGAACTTCCTGAGTGCCCAGTCAAAGTCATGATGAACGTTGGTAATCCTCAGTTGGCCTTCGAATTCCAGTCTATCCCGAACAAGGGTGTTGGTTTGGCTCGCCTTGAATTCATCATCAATAACAATATTGGTGTTCATCCTAAGGCCTGTCTTGACTATCCGAATGTTCCAGAAGATGTTAAGGAAGCAGTTGAAAAGGTTTCTGCAGGATACGCAAATCCACGTGAATTCTTCGTTGAAAAGTTGGCTGAAGGTGTTGCAACAATTGGCGCAGCTTTCTATCCGAAGAAAGTCATTGTTCGTATGTCTGACTTCAAGAGCAATGAATATCGCAAGTTGGTTGGCGGTAAGATCTACGAACCAGAAGAAGAAAATCCGATGTTGGGTTTCCGTGGAGCAAGCCGTTACGTTGCTGATGACTTCAAGGAATGCTTCGCTATGGAATGCGCAGCGTTGAAGAAGGTTCGTGATGAAATCGGTTTGACTAACGTTGAAATCATGATTCCGTTCGTTCGTACATTGAACGAAGCTCGTGAAGTTAATGAAAAATTAGCTCAGCATGGCTTGAAGCGTGGTGAAAACGGTTTACGTCTGAACATGATGTGCGAAATCCCAAGTAACGCATTATTGGCCGATAAGTTCCTCGAATACTTCGATGGTTTCTCTATCGGTTCTAATGACTTGACTCAGTTAACGCTTGGTTTGGACCGTGACTCTGGCTTGATTGCTCGTTTCTTCGACGAACGTAATGAAGCTGTGAAGGTACTCCTCTCTATGGCTATCAAGGCCTGTAGAGCTAAGGGTGCTTATGTCGGTATTTGCGGTCAAGGTCCTTCAGACCACCCAGACTTAGCCAAGTGGTTAATGGACGAAGGTATCGAATCTATTTCTTTGAATCCTGATACTGTCGTTAATACTTGGAGAAAGTTAGCTCGTGAAGCAAACCAAAATTAGAATTAATCTAATTTAAGTTTTTCACTAACTTCGATATACTCAAACGGTTACTTTTAAATAAGTAACCGTTTTTGTGTTTGGAGGATGAACTACATGATCAGCATGCCATTTTTTTGGTTTGTTTTGAGCGTGTCTGCGGTTCTGCTGAATTTTGTCTTCAGAAGCATGCTTTTAATTGGTGTTTCTGTAGCCTGTGCAGTAGCAGGAATTATTGCCTGTATTTTTCCGGTACTTCAATTGCAATTGGCTGTTTTTATCATCGTCTCCTTGATGATTCTTGTTTTTTACGGACAGTTGACCTTTAATCGTCAAAGCGAAGAAGAGAGGGCTTGCGTATTAGATCGGGTAATTGGCAAGACCGTGACTGTACATTATTGGCGAGAAGGACACTCTGAAGTACAGTTAAATGGCCGAGTATGGCCAGCAGAATTTGTTGAGTTTTCCTCTACCAATTTGAAACCCGGAAAATACTGGGTTTGGAAAATTATTGATGGCCGATTGATTTTGACAAAATAGATTAAAAATGACTGATAAAACTACACCGCCTCAGGGTACAGTGAGACCTTGTTTAGATGATCCGATGGTCATTCGGGATTTATTACGTGCTCATGCTATGGCAGTCTCTCAGCGCTTAGCAGAAGCTAGCCATAAAAATGTTCCTAGAGATGAAGTCATTATGGCGGATCGCAGAGCATCGGCGTTTATTGCTTCGACTCTTTTAGGGCTTAATCCAGCTTATGAAAAAGCGCAAGTGAATACGCCCAAAAAAATTGAAACGAATCTTCGAAAAGTACTTACAGATGATCTGAAGCAGTATGAAATCGATGAAAAAGAGGTTAAGGAAGCAAGTGTTTTTGTGCAATTTTCGATGTTTGTTTTTACCAATCATATTCACGAACTTATCAATGATCTAAAAAAGAATCCTGAGAATATTGAAGCTGAGGGAGCTCAGCGACTCGCAGCTTTGATTGACTGTTGGTATGAAAGAATTGCTGGTACTTTATGAGTAGATGTCGTCTAAGTTGTGGTCGAAGCTCTCGCGGGTGTTGTGGCCATGATCATGGTTCTAAAGCTGTACAGAAACCTTCTTTAGTAGATATTGAAGTTGTTCGTAATATCTTTAGTCAGGCGATGAAAAACATGTTTTCCCGAGCGTTATCTTGTGCTCGAGGTGAGCTTTCTAAAGAAGATTTAATCGACAAAGATGAATATCTGTCCCAATGGTTAACTGAAACATTTTGTGGGCACAATAAATATTTTGAAGAAGGGCCTGAGTGCTGGAATCCAACTGGATTGGCGGAAGTACTTCGTCAAATGCCTCTTGTGAGAATAAAACAAGAGGTTGATGATGAAGCGGTTGTTTTTACAGCAATCTCAGTTTTTATAGACGAATCACACAAAATCATTGCAACTCAATTGACTCAAGAAGACTTGTCAGAGGATAACAAATTGAATCTAGAAGGTATAGAACGTTTTATTGAATATTGGACGTTACTGTTTTCTGGAGCACCATCATCGATTCTTGGTTTTGAGTGATTTTATTTTGTGTGTTCGCTTATTAAAACAACAAATTCTGCAACTTTTTTGTAATGCTTGATGAGCTTGGTCTAGATCGTAAAATTGAGAAAAGGGAACGTATATGAAGAATTTTGAATACTTTAACGCCACACGTCTTGTTTTTGGTCGTGGTGAAGAAAATCGCATCGGCGAGTTAATACTTCCTAAACTTGTTGAAAATAAAACGGTTTTAGTCGTTTATGGCGGAGGTAGTGTTAAACGTTCAGGTCTTTTAGATCGAGTTATTACATCACTAGAGAAGAATAATTTAAAAGTGGTTGAATTTGGTGGTGCTCAAGCCAATCCTACAATGGAGCATGTTCGTCTCGGAATTCAATTGGCCCGAGAAGAAAATGTTGCCTTAGTACTAGCTGTTGGTGGTGGTAGCGTGATTGATACCGCTAAAGCAATTGCGATGGGTGTGCCGTACGAAGGGGATGCGTGGGACTTTTTTGCCTGTGGCGTTATGCCTAAGACAGCATTACCTGTGGCATGTGTTTTAACGTTACCGGCGGCAGGTAGTGAACAAAGTATTCGTGTCGTAATTTCTCATCAAGGAAGAAAACTGGGTGCTGGTTGTGGTGTTGTGCGCCCTTATTTGAGTGTGATCAATCCGGAACTATTCTTTACGTTGCCTGAAAAACAAATTCGAGCCGGTGTGATTGACATGATGAGCCATATCATGGAACGCTACTTTACTCAGACTGAGGGCGTTGATTTTGTTTCTGGTCAGGCAGAAGCAGCGTTGCGTTCCATCATGAAGAACGGTCTCCTTGTTAAAGAAAATCCACAGGATTATGATGCCTGGTCACAAATTGGTCTTGCGGGATCCTTTGCACACAATGGTTTCTATGGTTTAGGTCATGTTGAAGATTGGGCTTGTCATGCCATGGAACACGAATTAAGTGCTTGGGATGAATCTATTACACATGGCGAAGGTTTGGCCGTTGTAACGCCGTCCTGGATGAAGCATGTCTGGAAAGAAAATCCAGCACGATTTGTTCGCTTTGCAAAAGAGGTTATGGGAGTTGATCTAGAAGGAGATACGGAAGCAATCGTACTTGAAGGAATTCGTCGCCTCGAGCAATTCTTTATCAATATGGGGGCACCTATAACGCTACAGCAATTAAAGGCTGAAAAGGCTCCAGTTGCAATGTTAGCTGAACGAGTGACAGCTAAAGGACCAATTGGAAACTTTAAAAAGTTATATGCCAGTGATGTGCTTCAAATCTATCAATTGGCTCTATAAATGGATATAAAAATGGTCGCAATAGCGACCATTTTTATACTCTTATGCATTATCCTCTACGAACTCGAGTCTTCAGTAACCGTTGCTGATCTCGCTTCCATTGTTTTTTGCTTTCATCCGCACGTTTTTCAAATTCACGTTTACCTTTTCCGAGTCCAATTTCTACTTTGACTCGTCCAGATTTAAAGTGCATATCCAATGGGATTAAGGTATAACCAGCTCGCTCTACCTTTCCGATAAGTCGCATAATCTCATGCTTATGCATCAGAAGTTTACGTGTACGGGTGGGTTCTGCTTTTTCATGTGTGCTAGCCGTATCCAGAGGGACAACCTGTGCATTTAAAAGAAAAAGCTCCCCATCACGTACGAATATGTGACTTTCTTTAATTTGAGCACGCCCCGCTCTGATTGCTTTAACTTCCCATCCTTTAAGAACAAGTCCTGCTTCAAATTTATCTTCGATAGCGTAATCGAACCGGGCTTTTTTATTTTGTATTAGAGCCACGATAAAAATCCTTTTTTAAAATGAGCATCTAAAGACAGATGCTAGTAAAATTCCAAAAATTTTAACTGTTTTGTATGGCGATTCTCAATATTCAATCGTAATTCATTGTGTAATTGAGTATAGCGGTTACATTTGGAGGCTTAGGTGAACATAGTTGTTGTACGCCAGCAACCAAAAGGGTTGGAAAAAAGGGAGATTGAACTTCCTGTAGGCTCATGTGTTGCAGATGCTTTAAAAGCAGTTGCTATCGAAGTCGGAGAACAAGAAGCGATCAGCATTTGGAATGAAAGTGCCCAATTAGGTTCGGTACTTGAAAATAATGATCGAGTTGAGATTAGTGGGGCGCTTATTGTTGATCCAAAAGAAGCAAGAAGACTGCGAGCAGAGAGCCGAAGGGCTACAATCACTCGTAAAAGACGTCATGCAAAAACGTAATGGTTGAGTAATAACACTAACTTGACGAAATTCTTGAAACTAACAAGTGAATTTCTCTTATAATTCATTTTTGTGCTTAGAGGTTGAAAATGCGACTCCTTCAGAAGGCTCTTACATTCGATGATGTACTCCTCGTTCCGGCATACTCGAACGTTCTTCCCCGAGATACCGTCCTTGCTACTCAATTTACCCGTGATTTACGCCTGAATATCCCGCTTTGCTCTGCAGCGATGGATACGGTGACTGAATCCAAGTTGGCTATTGCTTTAGCCCAAGAAGGTGGTATCGGTATCATTCATAAAAATATGACTGCACAACAGCAGGCAACGGAAGTTTTGAAGGTCAAGCGTCATGAGGCCGGTATGGTCACAGATCCAATTACGATTGGACCAGACATGATTGTGGCCGATGTGATTCGTTTAACTCGTGAACGTCACATTTCTGGTCTTCCTGTTGTTGAAGGTACCAAGGTTCTTGGTATGGTTACTAGCCGAGATCTTCGTTTTGAATCAAGACTCGACGCTAAAGTCAAAGAGATCATGACTCCTGCTGATCGTTTGGTAACGATCAAAGAAGGCGGTACTCTTGAAGAAGCTAAGCAGTTAATGCATCACCATCGTCTTGAACGTGTCGTCGTCGTCGATGATCAGTTCAATCTTAAGGGTTTGATGACCGTTAAGGATATTACTAAGGCGATCGATCACCCGTACGCAGCTAAGGACCGTCATGGTAAGTTGCTTGTTGGCGCAGCGGTTGGTGTTGGTGCTGGTACCGAAGAACGTGTTGAATTGTTGGTTGATGCAGGTGTAGACGTTTTGACTGTTGATACAGCTCACGGACATTCACAAGGTGTTTTGGACCGTGTGGCTTGGGTTAAGAAACATTATCCACAGGTTCAAGTTATTGGTGGCAATATTGCGACAGCAGCTGCAGCTAAGGCATTGGTTGATGCTGGTGCTGATGCAGTTAAGGTTGGTATTGGTCCAGGTTCTATTTGTACAACTCGCGTTGTTGCTGGTGTTGGTGTTCCTCAGATTACAGCAGTATCTAACGTAGCTGAAGCTTTAGTTGGAACCGGTGTTCCTTGTATTGCTGACGGTGGTATTCGCTTCTCTGGTGACGTTGCTAAGGCAATCGCTGCAGGTGCTAACTCCATCATGATGGGTGGTATGTTTGCTGGTACTGATGAAGCTCCCGGTGAAGTTATCCTTTATCAAGGTCGTTCCTATAAGAGCTACCGCGGTATGGGTTCTTTGGGTGCTATGGGACGTGGTTCTGCAGACCGTTATTTCCAAGACAACAATAACGGTAATGTTGATAAATTTGTTCCAGAAGGTATTGAAGGTATGGTGCCTTATAAGGGTAGTGTGCTAACCATCATTTATCAGATGTGTGGTGGTTTACGTTCTTCAATGGGTTACTGTGGTTGTAAGACCATTGATGAAATGAGAGCTAAGGCAGAATTTGTTGAAATTACTTCTGCTGGTATGCGTGAATCTCATGTCCATGACGTAAGAATCACGAAGGAAGCTCCAAACTATCGTTTGGAAAACTAATCCAATAAAAACTCTAAATTTTGGGACCGATTCAGTTAACTGATCGGTCCCAAAATTTTTGATAGTTATCGACGATATCGACTCATATCTAACAAGGCATCTTTAAGATGAGGAGGCATCGATTGGTTTGGTGACTGTTTAAGCTGTTTGTCCAGATATTCTAGTGCTCCCATTTTATTGATGAGTACTACACGATCATTTTCAACAATCGCTTTATCACTATATCCAGTAGCGATAAACCAATCTCTTCTGTTTTTTGTTGACCACAAAGAGTGTCCAATCGAATAATCGGAGACGGGATTGTGGCAATTAAAAACTTCAGGAAGGAAGGTTGCTGTAATGTCATAGTGATTCGTCATGTATTGAATTTTTGCTTTCGCTTTTCCAGGCCAATGAATAATCAGAGGAACCTTGATCTGTACATCCGTATAGTTTCCTCCATGTCCCCAGTAATTAAGGCCGTGATCGTTAAATTCTTCACCGTGGTCAGAACTAATAACTACAATGGTGGAATCCATTAGATTTTGCGATTCAATATATTGAAGGATTCTAGCAATTTGCTCATCCGCATAATGAACGGCATTTTTATATCGATTGAAATAGGGGGCAGGATCAAACTTGCTGTTGAGTTCAATATGATTAATTTCTTTCCAGTAAGGTTGATAGAAGGTATGTTTTTGATCTTCCGGGAAAGCATAACCGTGAACATTATCTAAAAAGATAAAGCTAAAAAATGGATTTTCAGTTTTGTTATCTTTTTTTTGATGCCAGGAAATAAAATCATCAATAGCGTGGCGGTCCCTCTCAAGAATAGTATCTCCGGGAGAGTTGAGCCTTAAATTTTGGACACTAGAGAAAATTGTTTGATGAAATTCAGGCCGAGTTAAAGGCGCACCAGCAAAGACGCCGATGTTGTAGTTCGATTTTTGTAATGCAGTTACAAATGCAGATGGTACTTTGTCAGCTAATGCACTAAACCAATAGGTACTTGGAATCCCATAAAATGTAGAAAAAAGACTATCTCGAGTATGGTTACCTACTGCATAATGGTTTTTGAAAACAATATTCTTTTCAGCAAAATTCCATACATTCGGAGCATTTTCTTTTGTTACGACGTCAGATCTTAAAGCATCGACGAAAATAAACACGATATTAAGATCCTTAACTCTTGTTCCACAATTTAAATCGTTTAAAGGATATTTAAAATTTCCAACCTTGTTATCTATTGATAAATTTGAACTTTGAATATCGCTCTCTTTGATAATCCCTGTTTTGATGAAAAATGAATTCATCTTCAAAGGACGAATAAGAGGGAGTTTTTCCTTAATCACTAGTACATTAGTCCAGTTGATCGGATAGGCGTAAGCGTATAAAACATTAGCTCCAATAAATAAAACAGAAATTAGAAATACTAAGAAGTAAGTCGTTTTAATCAGTTTTTGAGATATGAGGCGTGCTAGGGAAAAACTTAAGATGCTCCAAACTAGTATTGCTAAGCAAATGACGACAATTTGAATGAGCATCGATTGGGAAAATTGAACTACTTCACCCCCCCCCAATAAAGTCATCTCAAGCATCGCTAGATTAATGTGCAAACGATACTGTTGATAGACAAAGGTATCAGCCAGAATAAAAACAGTTAGAAGTGAACTAAAAGTAATTGTCAAAAAAGTCGCTATTTTTGCTAGATTAAAACGTCCTAAAGGGTAGGCAGTTAATAGTGCAACAATTAAGTTTAAGAAAAAGAAATTACTTAAACCGAATACGCAAAAGTAAAAAAGTTGCCAAAAATCCCATGAATCATGCTCAGTTAAATATCGACCTGATATACAGACGATTGTAATCGCTATAAAAATAGCGTTCCAAATATAAAGACGAAAAGGTAGTTTGGTGGATTTCATGTGAAAGCGTTGCAGTTTGAATTTTTGTTTGTATCGAGAATATAACCTGTAATTAACATCTTGAGAAACTATGTCCTTGCCAAAGTCTTCTTATTCAACGATTGTTACGATATTTTAAATAGTTACCGAATAAATCGATGTTCATTTAATCACGTATCTTCGAATCCAAGTGTAATACTAATAACGCTTTGTTCAGTTCTAGAAATCGACAAATAGTTTTGAAAGATATCAGGATTGTAAACAGGAACAATTTTAAAAATTGAATAAGTTACCGAACCTAAAAAGCAACCCAGTAAGGTGTATTTCAAGTCTTACTGGGTTGGGTTCTTAAATAACGATAGACGTTTAATTTATTTCTTTAAGAATGGGTTTAATTGCATCCCAGGCTTTTTCTGAAACAACCGATGCACCTAAGTCGGTTAAGTGATTTGTATCAGTGAAAAGAGGTTCACCTTTTTTACTAAGCATGAAACACTCATTTTCATCACACAAGGCACTACCGGACTCAACGACAAATACCTGATTAGGATAAATCTTTGCCCACTTTGTAAAGTAGTTCTTCTGAGCCATGATTTGGTCGTTATACTCACTTCGAGGAATTGTGCAACTTCCTTTGATTATATTGACGGGGCGTAATCCCATACAATTTTCCATTTCATTGGGCATCTGAGGATTATCGATAAGGAAAACTACCTTTTTGCCGGAGTTCATTAAATTTTTCACGGTCTGATGGAAGATATTATCAAATGTATCCGTAGAACCGTCTTTGAGTAATAGTCGTTCATCCGGTGTGAGATTTTTCCAGGTATTCGAAATAACAATTACTTTTGCCAGGGATGCTTTAGCAGCCTTCAATACATTGTGAATTTTTGCGTCACGCATTTTTTGTTTTTTCGAAAAACCACGAACTACATTTTCAAGTGGACGGGTACCACCAGCAGCGTAGATATCAACACGTACAGAATCGGGAGCAAACTGGGGAAATACATTCATCATATGCTCTGTGTGAGAATTACCGATCAGCAAAACATCACCGTCTTCTTTTCCTGTTTGAGACCAGCAAACAAAGTCGTATGAATTTTTGCAACGATGATGTTGAGGAACTTTACGATCGTTTGTAATAGTAACTAATGCTTTTTGTTGCTCTGCATTTAATCGTTGACTAAAACCATCTTTAAGCGAAACAAGTCCACTAATAGCTCCAACAAAAAATAGTGTACCTAGTGTGCTAAAAAGCATCTTCTTGTTGGCTTTCATGCGACGAATAGGAACTTCAATGAAAGTAAAAGAAATATAGGCAAATACAATAGAAAGCAGTACTAATGCACAGGTTACAAGGAAAGGAACCTTACCGGCGTATAAAGAAAAGCCAATCGATAAGAAAAGCCAGTGCCAAAGGTAAATAGGATAACTTAACCATCCTAAAAATACTGTCTTTGGATGTGTAAGAAGGGTACGATTGACGATAGCGTTTCTTCCAGCCCCGATCAGTAAAATCGAGCAAATTGTGGGAATGGTAGCCCAATATCCGGGATATTGATTTGTGACTGAATCAAAGGTAAAAAGGCAAATCAATAAAGTCGAAAGGGCGATGACTGAGAGCCAATCTCCATTACGTTCCAAAATAGTTTTAATTTTTTCATAGAAACAATTTTTGTTAGACCGAAAATGGACATAGGCTAATAAAACTCCAGCTCCTAATTGCCAGAAACGGCAATGGGGCCAGAAATAAGCCTTAGATTCATCTAGTGGTTGGTAATGAAGTTCTGTAGCAAAAGATGCCACTAAAAGAGCGACCAATAACCAGCCAACCTGTCCTTTCAATAGTTTCCATGTTCCCCAAAGAAGCAAAGGAAAAACTAGGTAGAACTGTTCTTCAACACCTAAAGACCAAAGGTGCATAAATGGTCTTCTGGCAATTTCTAATCCAAAGTAATCAATGCCTCGAGCCAAACGGATATTTTCAACAAAAATGGAACCGTATAAAGCTTCGGCACCAAGTTCTTTAAACTCTCGAGGAGTGAGGAGTAGGGTACCTAGAATCAAACCGACGACAATAACAAAGATCAATGCAGGGAAAATACGACGGGAACGTTTTGCATAAAAGTCCCAGAAACTGAATGTGCCTTTGTTAATACCTCGGAAAAGAATAGCCGATATCAAGTAACCAGAAATTGCGAAAAAGATATCAACACCGATATAACCTCCTCCAAAGATGGAAGGAAAGGCGTGGCAAAGAACGACGAGCGAAACAGCAACAGCTCGAAGACCATCAATGTCAGGTCGATAATAAGGTGATGATGTATAGGTTAGAGGGGGGGAGACATAATTTATATCTAGTTTCTAGATTAGAAGTAAAAATCAATTTAACGAACCTAAATCAAGTTGAGAACATAACCTATAGTTAATGCTTTGAAAGGTTAGGTTCTCATCAATGTTTTCTATTCAACGATCGTTACGATATTTTCCATCGGTTGTCGGATGGATCGATGTTTGTTTAATCTTGTATCTTCTTCAAATCCTAGAGCGATGCCAATAATGATTCGCTCGTTTTCAGGAATCGACAAATGATTTCGTAAAACATCGGGATACTTGACTAGATTGTAAGCAGGAACAGTTCCGATACCACGAGAAGTGGCAGCTAGAAGTAGAGTTTGTTCAAAAACACCCAAATCTAAAAGAGCCCATTCACTGTGCTGTTTAGGAAGTGTGAGATACATAACCGCTGGAGCGTGAAAAAGATACGATTGAGAAAGTTCTTTTTCTTCAAGTAATCCAGCCTGAATGCGGGCTTCACTGAATTGCTTCATGTTTTCTTGGGCTTGAAGAGACCAAGAGGTACGATGAGCTACAGGCAAATCTGAATAGCCCTTGATACCTTTTTGGGTCATGCAACGGTATTCATCTCGGATACATTCAAGTTTTTTTCCTGTAACCAACCAGACACGATATTCTTGGGCATTTACCCAAGATGGGGATGTTTGAGCATCGCGAAGGATGTCCAATAGGATATCCTTATCTATAGGTGTACTTTTGAAATGACGAACTGAATGTCTAGTTTTAAGAACGGAGGAAAAGTCCATGATAACCTCTGTTAGGTATGATGAATGCAGATGTAAGACTACTAATCACATAAAAATTTAGGAAATTTTTACACTCTAATGGTGGTCAAAAAGGTATAAAAATAATATAACTATCTTAACCTAATTAAATGATTAAGGAGGTTGTTTATGAATAAGCTTTATGTATCCATCTTAATTGCAATGAGTATGTTTACAGGCTCAGTGTGTGCGGCTCCTCCATCTGGATTTAATCAGACCAAGGAGGTTCAGAGTCGGATGCCTCAGGGTTTTCATAGTAAGACTACTACGATTTCTCAGATTCAAAACTCAGCAAAAGATGATCAGATTGTTGTTCTAAGAGGTACATTTGTAGATCATCTTAAGGGAGATAAGTATCTTTTCCGTGATCAAAATGGTGTTACGATTGTCTGTGAATTAGATGATGATAAGGATTGGGGACACGTAGTCAAAGATCAGCCTGTTCAAATTAGAGCTCAAGTCGATAAAGATTTTCGTTCCTTAGAGCTTGAGGTTTTGGAGGCTAAAATCATTAAGTAATGATAAATTTATCGTTCTACGTGGTGAAGCAATTTCGTATCGAATGAAGTTAGAGGGTTAGAAGGGCAATCTTTATGGAAAATCGAGAGTTAGATCTTTTTTTAGATCTATCAATACGAAAAAACTATCCTATAGAAGCCCTTCGTAAAAATCCACGAGAGTTGCTTGCCGTACTTGCAATGTTTATTGCAGGGAGTAAAGATCAGTCTAATCCAACAAAAATAGATGCAAGGCACTTTTTATTGGGACCAGCTTCATGGTTGAAAGCTGGTCCTGGTGACTTGTTAGTGTCATGCTGTAAGGGAATTCCTAAAGTTCCGTTTTTGTCATACCAAGATTTGTCCGCTTTAGTTGAAAAAAGACGTCAGGAAGAAATTCAGAGGCGCCGAGAAAAAGCTCTCAGTGGAGAAAGGAAGTTTAAAGAATCACGATTAGATTCTTCTAAAGATGAAGAATGGATGCAAGAGGCTCTTCTGGAAGCTAAGTTAGCTTTAAAAGAAGAAGAAATTCCTATTGGGGCTGTTGTTGTATCTGAAAATGTAATCATAGGGAGAGGACATAATCAAGTGATTGGAAGGTCAGATCCGACCGCACACGCTGAAATTCAGGCAATTCGCCAAGCATCGAGTCAATTAAAAAATTACCGCCTAGAAGATTGTACGCTTTACGTAACTCTTGAACCCTGTCCGATGTGTGCAGGTGCCATTCTTAATTCTCGCATCAGCCGAGTGGTATACGGAGCAACGGCGGGTGACGAAAGTAGAGTGTGTGGTAGTGCGAATTTATTAAAGCCAAGAAATCACAGAGATAAGCCTTTTATTTGCTCTGGTATCCTATCGTCAGAATGTCGGCAACTTTTAGATCAATTTTTTGCAAATCAAAGAAAGTGTAAGGTGTGATGTGAGGAAAGTTGAAATCGTAGCGCCTTCGGGTAAGGTACTTTGTACTGATGATATTGCAAAAGTAGCCTCTTATTTTGAAAAAAGAGGCTGGAGTGCCAAATTAGCATCAGGAGTGTACGACGGTTATCAACGATTTGCCGGTAAAAATGATCAGAAGCGTTTGGAGGAATTTAATCACGCAACCGTAGATAATGGAAATGACTTAGTACTATCGGCTCGGGGAGGTTATGGTATGAATCGAATTCTTCCTCATATTGAGTTCGATCGTATCTATGAAAAAGGAACTTGGGTTGCTGGCTTTTCGGATATCACCCTTTTTTCTTTAGCCTATCTCGCTAAGGTAGGAGGCAGAAGTTTACATGCTCCAACGGCTTCGGTATTAGGGAAAGAAGCAACAGATCCCTGGACTATTTCTGAATTTTTTCGTGCTTTAACTGTTAGAAAATATGGGATTTCTTTTCCAACGGTAGCTCAGGATTTTTATTCAGAAGGAATTCTTTGGGGAGGAAATTTAACGGTTCTTACCTCTCTTTTGGGAACAGAATTTTTCCCAAAAATTAAGGGAGGAATTCTGTTTTTGGAAGATGTGGGAGAGCCAGCTTATAAAATAGAGCGGAGCCTATTGCAACTTGTTCAATCGGGTGTTATTTCTCAACAATCGTGCGTAATTCTAGGCGATTTTACGGGCATAAGGTATTCAGGGCATGATTTTGGTTATAACTTGGATGAAGCTCTAAATTACTTCTTAAGTCTTGCTAAAAAGCCCGTTATTAAAGGATTGCCATTTGGTCACACCGAAAGAATGTGTACACTCGTTATTGGTTCCAAGGCTTCTATTGAAGTATCGGATCGTGTAGCCAAATTGGTTATTTATGATGGACCCGAATTGATATGATCCAGGTGGTACGAAATTTTTACGAATGGATCCGTGCAACGTTAATGCCGGGCCCACCAGACATTGAGTTGTCTGCTGAAATTCCTCCTAAAGAACTTCAAAAAATGGTGGAATTTCGTCAACTAGGTAATATGAAACATCGTAGTTCCGTCGTAGTGATCGTACGTATGTTTTTAAGCCTAGTACTTGCTGTTCTTTGTTGGAAAGCATCTTCTCCTTATGTGATGCTCTGCTGGTTGGCTTTTAATGTGATGCATACGTTAGCCTGTTTAAAATCAGCAGACGATTTTTTTAATTCTCCGACAACTAACCGCGACTTTTCTTTTTGGCGTAATCGAACCATGCAAATGACCTTTGTATCTGGTTTGATATGGGGATTTGCTGGATTTTTCTTCATGCAGGCTGACTCTCCTGTAGATCATGTTGTTTTAATGGGAATTATCTTTAGTGTTGCATTCGGTAGTATTCCGTTATACGCCTGCTGGCTTCCCGGCTTATGGTCTTTTTTACCCGCTATTTTGTTACCACCGTATTTAAGGTTTATTTATGTATACGAAATTTCTTTGGACATTGCATTGGAATTGCTCGTTATCATTGTTTTAACAATCGTATATTTTGGTTGTCGTTTAAATCAAATATTTACCGCGTCAATCTATCAGTCGATTGAAAAAGAACTTCTTATGGAACAATTAATTCAGCAAAGACAAAAGGCTGAATTTGCGAGGGAAGTTGCTGAAGTGGCGATTCGGAATCGCACTCGTTTTTTTGCTGGTGCTAATCACGATTTGCGTCAACCGTTACAAGCCATGGGGATTTTTATTTCTCTTTTAGAAGAATCAGTTGAGAAGAAAAATAAGCCTTTGGTCGAGAATCTGGCAAAAGCGTGCAGTTTGGTTTCGACTTTAGTGGATCAAATTCTAACCATATCAAGGTTAGAAGCTAAAAGTATCAAAATTAATCCAGAGAGTTTTTCAATTCGTTCTCTTTTAACTGATCTTGAATCTGAATTTCAACCTATTGCTCAAAAAAAAGGACTTAATTTCAAAATTAAAACTTCTGACGTGACCGTTTTTACTGATGAAGTTTTGCTGGGACGAATTCTCCGAAATCTCATTGGAAATGCGGTGCGATACTGTACTCAAGGGGATGTATTGATTCGGGCGAAGGGAAGTCGTCTTGGAACGTTGATTATCTCAGTAGCAGACACCGGTCCTGGTATTACTCAGGAAGAGCAATCAAAACTTTATAGTGAATTTTTTAGAGGTGGTGCGGGGCGTTCTACAGAAGAGGGTTTTGGTTTAGGACTCTCGATTGTTCATAAAATTTCAGCTCTTTTAGATATTAAGCTTTCGATGCATTCAAGAGTAGGTAAAGGAACGATTTTCCGTTTGGAATTGCCAATTGCATCAGATCCAAAACAGATTGAAGTTTTACAAAGAGCAACTTATGATGCAACACCTCAGTCTCTCAGTGGAGCCAACATTCTTCTTATTGAAGATGACACATTAATTCGACAAAGTATTGAAGCACTTTTAGTTGCCTGGGGTGCTAATGTAACAAGTGCTTCTTGTTACGACGCAGAGATTACTGTTCCGTTTTTAAATGGAAAGCCATTAGATATTATTCTTGCTGATTACAACTTAGGACCTGGACTTTTAACAGGATTGCAGGCTGTTTTTCGTATTCGAAGTGCCATGGGACGTCGAATTCCTGCGATTGTAAGTACAGCGGTTTCTCGGGATGTCGTTTTGGACCAGTATGAAGAAGAAACGGAAGGATCGAACTTTAGCGATAAAAGCGTGGATCTTATGTCGCTCCCAGTTATTATCCAAAAACCGGTATCTCCTCAAGAATTAAATCGAGCCATATTTAGATTGATACCTCAGGATAAGAAAGATTAATTTTTTAGTAAAAGATTTTGTGTAATCAAATTCGTGTTTTTGATTTTTTATCAGTTATCCTTTCACTCATGCTCCCAACCACCGGAGTAGATCTCTGAGAAAGCGTTTTTAGAGAAAAAACGTTTGAGTCAGATCTCCACGTGACGTTTATAGGCAGTCACAAGCTGTGCTGTAAACATCTGATCAATTTTTTGAAAGGATCAGTAAAATGAGTTTAGACAAAATGGAGCCCTCTGCGGAAATCCTAAACGGTTCGGAAATCCTTGTTAGAGCTCTAGCTGAAGAAGGGGTTGAACTGGTATTTGGCTATCCAGGAGGCTCTGTTCTTAATGTATATGACGCCATCGGCAAGCAAGATAAGTTCAAGCACGTTCTCGTTCGTCACGAACAAGGTGCGATTCATATGGCCGATGCTTATGCTCGGACAAGCAACAAAGTAGGTGTTGCGATTGTTACAAGTGGTCCGGGTGCTACCAATGCTGTTACGGGTATTGCTACAGCATTTGCAGATAGTATTCCATTAGTTGTTATAACAGGTCAGGTGCATACTTTTGCAATCGGACAAGATGCATTCCAGGAAGTTGATACGGTTGGTATTACACGTCCTTGTGTGAAACATAATTTCTTAGTCAAAGATGTTAAAGAGCTTGCGATCACCATCAAAAAAGCATTCCATATTGCTAAGACGGGACGTCCAGGTCCGGTTGTAATTGATCTTCCCAAGGATATTACGGCCGATAAATGCGAGTATATATATCCTAAAGTTATGGAATTGCGTTCCTATCGTCCAGTTCTTAAAGGACATTTAGGTCAAATTCGCAAAGCTCTTGCTTTGTTAACAACCGCAGAAAGACCTTTGATTCATATTGGTGGTGGCGTGGTATCTGCCAATGCCAGCGAACTATTACAGCGATTTGCCTCTGAATTAGGAATTCCTGTGACTTCGACTTTGATGGGGCTTGGAGCCATGAAGTCGAATGATAAGAAATTCTTAGGCATGGCCGGTATGCATGGTACCTATGAAGCGAATATGGCTATGCAGAATAGCGATGTTCTTTTGGCGATCGGTGCACGTTTTGATGACCGGGTTATTGGTCTACCGAAACAATTTGCACAAACAGGACACAGAATTATTCATGTGGACGTTGATCCTTCATCGATCTCTAAACGAGTTCACGTAGATGTTCCTATCGTTGGGGACGTTAAAGTGGTCTTGGCTGATATGCTCAATCAGCTAGAACAGATCGAGGAAAGACCAGATCCAGAAAAGATGGCTTCTTGGCAAAATAATATCAATGAGTGGCGAGCTGTTCGTTGCTTAGACTATGTCAACAGTGATCGAGTGATTAAGCCTCAATACGTACTTCAAAAACTCTGGGAAATTGGTGGCGAAGATCTCATCGTTGCAAGCGACGTGGGTCAACATCAAATGTGGTGTGCACAGTATTTGCCATTTTCTAAACCAAGACGCTGGCTTACCTCGGGTGGTTTAGGCACGATGGGAGTTGGTCTCCCTTATGGTATTGGTGCCTGTAAAGCAAGTCCGAGTTCTCCTGTTGCTGTGGTTACTGGTGATGGTTCGATCCAGATGAATATCCAAGAGTTAGCTACGGCTAAACAAGAAAGGGTTGCTCCTAAGATTATTCTTTTGAACAATAACTACTTGGGTATGGTTCGCCAGTGGCAAGAATTAGAGTATGGAAAGAGATATTCTCAATCCCATATGGAGGTTACCCCCGACTTCAAGGTACTTGCGGAAGCCTATGGTCACATTGGTATTGTTGTAGAAAAACCTGAAGATGTTGAACCGGTATTACGAGATGCCTTTGGTAAATATCGAGATCAATTGGTATTTATAGATTTTCATGTAGATCCGACTGAAAATGTTTGGCCGATGATTAAAGCCGGTAGTGGGCTTACAGAAATGTTATTGGGTTCGGAGAAAATCTGATGAAAAAACACGTGATTTCTATTCTGCTAGAAAATGAACCAGGAGCGCTCTCTCGTGTGGTTGGTCTGTTTTCTGCAAGAGGTTATAACATCGATACGATCACAGCGGCTCCGACCGAAGATCCTACCATTTCTCGAATGACGATTGTTAGCTTGGGTGACGATGATTTGATTGAACAAATCACCAAGCACTTAAATCGTTTGATCGAAGTGATTAAAGTGGTAGATTTGACAGAAGGGGAACATGCTGAGCGCGAAATGATGCTATTAAAAGTACGCGCTATCGGTCGAGACCGAGAAGAAATGAAGCGATTAGCTGATATTTTCAGAGGTCGAATTATTGATGTAACTGACCGAACTTATACGATCGAACTTACCGGAGACTCTAGTAAATTAGATGCCTTAGTTAAAGCGGTAGAACCAACGGCTATTTTAGAAATGGTACGAACAGGTACTTGTGGTATCGGCCGTGGGGACCGAATTTTGCGTCTATAGTATTACGAATAATTTAACTTAATTTAATTGACTTAAAGAAAAGAGGTTATAAAAATGAAAGTTTTTTACGATAAAGATTGTGATCTGTCTCTCGTTCAGAGCAAGAAAGTTGCTATCTTAGGCTTTGGTTCTCAAGGCCATGCTCATGCTCTTAACTTAAGAGACTCTGGTGTTGATGTTGTTGTTGGTCTCCGTCATGGTTCTTCCTGGAAGAAAGCAGAAGCAACTGGTCTTACTGTTAAAACGGTTGCTGAAGCCGTTAAGGGGGCTGATATCGTGATGATGCTCTTACCAGACGAAACGATTGCACGTGTTTATCGTGAAGAAGTAGAACCTAACATTAAAGAAGGTGCTTCTTTAGTCTTCGCTCATGGCTTCAATGTTCACTTTAATCAAGTAAAGCCTCGTTCTGATTTAGACGTATGGATGGTAGCTCCAAAGGCCCCTGGTCATACGGTTCGTTCTACTTATGTAGCAGGTGCTGGAGTTCCTCAGTTGATCGCTATTTATGCCGATAAGAGTGGTAAGGCACGTGATTTAGCTATGTCTTATGCTTGTGCTAATGGCGCTGGTAAGGTTGGTATTTTGGAAACAACCTTCAAAGAAGAAACTGAAACAGACTTGTTCGGTGAACAGTGTGTATTGTGCGGTGGCTTAGCTGAATTGGTCAAGATGGGCTTTGAAACATTGGTTGAAGCTGGTTACGCACCAGAAATGGCTTACTTTGAATGTCTGCATGAAATGAAATTGATTGTAGATTTGGTTCATGAAGGTGGTTTGGCAGACATGAATTATTCTGTTTCCAATAACGCTGAATTTGGTGGTTATGTAACAGGTCCTAAGGTTGTGACTGAAGCGTCTCGCGCAGCGATGCGTCAGGCATTAAAAGATATTCAAGACGGTACTTATGCTAAAGAATTCCTTCTTGAAAATGCAGTTGGCGCACCTAAGTTGAATGCAATCCGTGCTCAGACCGCAGCTCATCCGATTGAACAAGTCGGTGCTAAGTTACGTGCTATGATGCCGTTCATCACAGCTCATCGTCACGTTGACCGTAGCAAGAACTAATTTTTAGTTGCCCAATAAAACAACGAGCTGATATTGATGGTAAATCAATATCAGCTCGAGTCGTTTTTTTTCGTAACTAATTTACCGCTTCTTGAGTTTGCTGTGGCGGATCGAATCAAAAGTAAAGAGTAAAACAGCGGTCCAAATAAATAAGAACCCAATAAATAGCGTTACGTTAAACGGTTCGTGAAAGGCAAAAACACCAAGGAGAAAAACCATCGAAGGACTTACATATTGGATGATTCCAACGGTGGAATAGTTAATTCGGCGAACTCCTGAGGCAAAAAGTAGAAGGGGAATGGTAGTGATGGGTCCCGCAGCGATCAGTAGAAGTTGTATCGAGGCTGGTGCAGTCGTAAAAGCCAGGATGTTTTGTGTATAAAGCCATGCGAGGAAACCAAGTGCTACCGGAGTCAAGATTAAAGTCTCTAAAGCTAAACCTTCAATACTGCCCAAAGGAGCTGTTTTGCGGATTAGGCCGTAAACGGCAAAGGTAGTGGCCATGGTTAAGCCAAGCCAAGGAGCGCTTCCGGTTTTCCAGGTAATCCAGATAACACCAATTAAAGCGAGCAATACGCATACTTTTTGAAGAGATCGTAATTTTTCTTTTAAAAAATAAGCACCAAGTGCAACGGATATCAGAGGATTAATAAAGTACCCCAAAGATGCTTCTAGGGTTCTGTCGTGAACAATGGCGTAAACATAAGTTCCCCAATTGATAGCTAGAAGGAAGGAGGAACAAAAGAAAATCAAAATAATTCGTCCCCTACAAGCTTTCTTTAACCAATCCCACTGCTTTAATAAAAACAGAATAAAGAAAATTAGAATGGCAGACCAAATAATGCGATGGCCTATGATTTCTGTTGCATCAACCATATTAATGCTACGGAAATACAACGGAAATAGTCCCCACAGAACGTAGGAACTCAACGTAAACAATACCCCAGAATTCATGTAGATATATCTTTAGTACAAGAACGTATTTATTCTAAATTTTGAATTTGTTCACGCATTTGTTCGATGACAAGCTTCAGATTAACAGAGGCATCTGTCATTTCAATTGCAACCGCTTTGCTTCCAAGGGTATTTGCTTCTCGATTGAGTTCCTGCATAAGGAAATCTAATCGGCGACCAACAGAACCACCGTTAGCTAAGACTCTTCGGCATTCATTGACGTGAGTTAAAAGTCGATTAATTTCTTCATCTACATCCATTTTCATACCGTAAAGAGTGACTTCTTGACGAATGCGATCGTTAATTTCTTCACGAGATAGGCTACTTTGACTTGAAAGTGGTTGAGTCAATGCTTCGTTGAGACGATCGGAGAGTTTTTTCTTCATAGTCTGAAGAATTTCAGGGATTCTAGGACGAATCTCGTTTGCGATTGCCTCGATCTGATCACAATAACTTAACAATATTTTAGATAAAGCTTGACCTTCACGATGTCGGCTAGACACTAACATAGCTAAGCTTTGTTCTAGAGCCTCAATAATTTGTTTTTCAAATAGCTCCCGATCATTTGCAAGAGGAACGATAATTCCAGGAAAGCGCAAAATATCCGAAACACTCATAGAGCGAATATTAGGGAGTTTTTTTGTAAGTTGAGCCTGAAGGTTTAATAGTTGCTCTAACGCAGTTTCATCTAATTCTGTTGCAGACTTCTTTTCTCCATTAAGATTCAGACGAACCTCCATTTTTCCGCGACTAATGTGATTTTGGATAATTTCTCTTACCTTAGGTTCAACGAAGCGGACTTCATCAGAAAGACGAACCGTTAAATCTAAAAAACGAGAATTAACCGTTTTTATTTCACACACTAAATTCCCCAATTCAGTCTGAACGGTTGAATTAGCGAATCCAGTCATACTTGAAAGCGGTTTGGCCAAGGAAATCTCCCAAAATCATCTGTTAAATAGTTGAGTGATTTTACTCTTTCTTCTGACACGATCCTGAAGAAAGTCATTTTTTTATAAGCGTTACAATTGACTATAACTTATGTACAGGAGGATAAAGTGGTAGAAGTAACTTGGAGTCGCCCAAGTGGTAGACAACCTGAAGAAATGCGTCCTGTTCGGATTACTCGTAACTACACAATGCATGCAGAGGGATCTGTGTTAATTGAAGTTGGAAACACAAAAGTAATCTGTACGGCTAGCGTGGAAGAGAAGGTTCCAGGTTGGTTAAAAGATGCTGGTCAGGGATGGATTACGGCAGAATACGGTATGTTGCCTCGTTCTACGGGTACAAGAGTCGAGCGAGAAGCTGTTCGTGGAAAACAAAGCGGACGTACGCAAGAAATCCAACGATTAATTGGTCGATCTCTTCGTTCTATTGTTAACTTGCACGCGTTGGGGCCTCGAACAATTAAAATCGACTGTGATGTAATTCAAGCCGATGGTGGAACTCGTTGTGCATCGATTACAGGGGCTTTTGTCGCACTGCGAGATGCCTTAAATAAACTGATTGAGAAAAACTTAGTTGAAAAGACTGTGATTTTGAGTAATGTCGCGGCGATTTCAGTTGGTATCTATAAAGGACATCCAGTCTGTGATGTGGATTACGCTGAAGATCACGAGTGCGATACGGATATGAATGTTGTGATGACTGGGCAGGGGCGATTCGTTGAAATTCAAGGAACAGCGGAGGGTGTGCCTTTTAGTGAGGTTGAATTGAATCAACTGATCACCATGGCAAAATCTGGCATTAAAAATTTGATCAAAATCCAAAATAATTTTTAGAAATTAAGGAACGTTGTATGACAAGAAAGATTGTTCTAGCGAGCAATAATAAAAAAAAATTAGGTGAATTAAATGATTTACTTAAATCTATCAATGTTGAGGTGGTTTCTCAAGGTTCTTTTGGTGTTGAGTCGGTAGAAGAACCCTTCCATACCTTCTTAGAAAATTCATTAGTAAAAGCTCGACATGCTTCAAAAAGTACAGGACTTCCAGCTATAGCTGACGATTCAGGGATTTGTGTAGATGCTTTAGGGGGAATGCCTGGAGTATTTAGTGCTCGCTATGCGGGAGAACCGTCAGACGATGCTCGCAATAACATAAAACTAATCGCTTCTTTACAAGGTGTCGAAAATCGTAAAGCTCACTACACATGTGTGATTACAGCAGTTCGAAGTGCTGATGATCCAGAACCACTAATTGCTGTTGGTGTGTGGGATGGTGTAATCAGTGATGAGGCTAAAGGAGAGGGGGGATTTGGATATGATCCTTACTTTGTTTTGCCGGACGGAAGACACGCTGCGGAGTTAACGGCTACGGAAAAAAATGAAGTCAGCCACAGAGGTAAAGCAGTTCGCACTATGTTGAATCTCATTAAAGAGCGTTGGTATTGGTAAGATGATACCGCTTTCCTTATATGTTCATTGGCCATGGTGCCTCAAGAAGTGCCCTTACTGTGATTTTAATTCTTATTCAAAATCGCAAAAAGATATCCCTGAAGAACGGTATGTAGATTGTTTAAAAAAAGCTTTCTTGCATCAATTGCCTTGGGTTAAGGATAGAACAATAGAAACCATTTTTTTTGGGGGAGGGACTCCTTCACTTATGAAGGCAAGTTCTATTGAGTCCATTCTTTCGTTTATTAGTCAGAATGCTCAGATATCTTCAACAGCGGAAATTACTCTTGAGGCCAACCCCGGTACTTTAAACAGTGAATCCTATAGGGCATTTCGCCAAAGTGGAATTAATCGTTTATCTATTGGAGTCCAGAGCTTCGATGATAGGAAGTTACAGTGTTTAGGTCGTATTCACTCGAAAGAAGTGGCCCTAACAGCGATTAGAGAAGCCCAACAAGAGTTTGATAATATCAATATTGATTTGATGTTTGGTTTGCCAACACAAGGTTTGGAGGATCTTTGTTCTGATTTAAGCTTGGCTGTCTCAATGAATTCGACGCACTTGTCTTATTACCAACTAACGATAGAACCTCAAACGATGTTTGCAAAACGACCTCCACTTAATTTACCGAGCATCGATCTAATTGATCAGATGCAAGAAAAGATTGAAACTGAAACATCAAAACAAAATTTTGATCACTATGAGGTTTCAGGCTATGCAAAACCAGGTCGGTATTGTCGTCACAATCTTAACTATTGGGAATTTGGTGATTATTTAGGAGTCGGTCCCGGAGCACATGGAAAAATTACATATGGGAACAAAATATTCCGTACGGTTTCTTTTTCCCATCCTAAAAAATGGATGAACAGTGTTGAGTCTAGCGGTGGTGGGATTAAAGAAAAATATTCAGTTATTCCAGAAAATTTACCTTTCGAATTTATGCTGAACATTCTTCGGTTAAGAAAAGGGGCTTCTAAAGAGTTATGGGAGGAAAGAACCTTACTTCCATGGAGCGTAGTTGAAGAAAAATGGAATCAAGGTGTGAAACAAAAATTATTGGAACCAGCAGAAAATCGACTTCAAACCACGCCTTTGGGATGGCAATTTTTGAACAATGCACAAGAAATTTTTCTTTAGGTTTGTTCTTGGTGCAGAAAAAAGTGTCTTTGGCACCGTTTTGGTGCAATAATTTTATAACTAGGACTAAAAATAAACTTTAACAAGACGTAATCTGTGGATATTTGATTCAAAATATTTGGCACGATATTTGCTTATATAGATAAACGCTAATTAAGCAAAGCCGATTATGATTAAAGCGAGGATGTAATGGCAACAACAGTTTCCGATGTAATGGACCTGATTTCCGAGAATAAGGTTGAATTTGTCGATTTTCGATTTACTGATTTTTTAGGTAAAGAACAGCATGTGTCTGTTCCAGTTTCTGCTTTCGATGAAGATAAATTTGAAGAGGGGCATGCCTTTGACGGTTCTTCAATGAGAGGTTGGAAAGGGGTAGAGGCCGGGGACATGCAGTTGATGCCGGATCCAGAAAGTGCTCGTATGGACCCGTTTTCTGATGCACCAACTTTGATTCTTACTTGTAATGTTGTGGAGCCAACGACTGGAAAAGGATATTCTCGAGATCCTCGTTCTGTTGCTGGGCGTGCTGAAGCTTATTTAAAGAGTACGGGTATTGGCGATACGGCCTTTTTTGGTCCAGAGCCTGAATTTTTTATTTTTGATGGAGTTTCCTGGAATACGAGCATGAACCAGTCCTTCTTCTCAGTTGAAAGTGAAGAAGGTCATTGGATGACTGGTGCAGATATGAACGGTCATAACCTAGGTTATCGTCCAACTGTTAGAGGTGGCTACTTTCCTGTTCCTCCGGTTGATTCTTTAACGAATATTCGTGCAGAAATGTGTACTCTGTTAGAGCAACAGGGGGTTCCTGTTGAAGTACACCACCATGAAGTGGGTGGCGCAGGACAGTGTGAAATTGGTACTCGTTTCTCCACATTGACCAAGCGTGCAGACTGGACCCAAATTATGAAGTACACCATTTGGAACGTCGCAGCGGCTTACAACAAGACAGCAACCTTCATGCCTAAACCACTTGTAGGTGATAACGGTTCTGGTATGCATGTTCATCAGTCCATTTGGAAGGATGGTAAGAATTTGTTTGCTGGTAATGGCTATGCAGGGTTGTCTGACCTAGCTCTTTATTATATTGGTGGCGTGATGAAGCACGCACGTGCACTTAATGCAATTACCAATCCATCTACCAATAGTTATAAGCGTTTGGTTCCTGGTTTTGAAGCTCCTGTGAAGCTGGCTTATTCAGCTCGAAACCGCTCGGCTTCTTTCCGAATTCCATATGTTGCAAGCGATAAAGCTCGTCGTGTGGAAGTTCGCTTCCCAGATCCATTGGCTAATCCGTATCTGTGCTTTGCAGCGTTGCTGATGGCTGGTCTTGATGGTATTCAGAATAAGATTCATCCGGGTGAAGCTGCGGATAAGAACTTGTATGATTTGCCACCCGAAGAAAATGCTAAGATTCCGACCGTTTGCTCTTCCCTTGAGCAGGCTTTAGGTTACCTAGCTGAAGACCATGCATTCTTAACCGCTGGTGGTGTGTTTACTGAAGATATGATTCAGGCATACATTGAGATGAAACATGCAGATGTGGTACGTACTCAGATGGCTGTAACGCCAGAAGAGTATGACATGTACTATGCTCTGTAAAGATCTCTTTTAAAAAGACGATGAACAATGGGGTATAGATTTTTCTGTACCCTTTTTTGTACGAGGATTGTCATGTACCCAAAATCTGAACGCTTTCAAGGATTGGATTTATTGACGATTGGAGTATTAGTCGTTGATCTTCACGGAAAAATTCTTTTTGCAAACTTAGCTGCAGAGAGCTTATTCGGTAAATCAGAGAAATTGCTTCGAGACGGCCACTACGCGACGATGATTGATGGAGCAGAAAGCTGGATTCAGTCTTATGCGAATAATCCTTCAATTAATTTTACTGTTCAAGGGCAATTGACAGAACTTCATTGTTCTCCTCAAGAATCTGTACAAGTTTATATTTCAATTAATCCAGTTACCGATAACCCGAATCAGTTGATTATCGAGTTGGTTCCTGCTCAGCTTGCTTTGCAACAGAGACAAGAACGGCGGATGAGTGAGTTATCTGAACAAACTCGACGATTATTAAGAAATTTAGCGCATGAAATAAAAAATCCTTTGGGTGGGATTCGAGGAGCTGCGCAGTTACTACAAAGTGAATTAAAAGATCCAGAGAATCGCGAATACACAGAAGTCATAATCAGCGAGGCTGATCGACTACAAGTATTAGTCGATAAAATTTTGGTTCCATATCGTTGCTTATATCAACCGTGCTCGGTGAATATTCACGAAATTTTAGAACGTGTTAGAAAATTAGTGGAATCAGAGTTTTCTGAAGGATTAGAAATAATCCGCGACTATGATATTAGCGTTCCTGATATGACGGGTGATAAAGGACAACTGACACAAATTTTTCTTAATGTTTTAAGAAATTCTGCTGAAGCCTTGACGACTAAAATGATCGAAGGAAATGCTCAAATTATTCTTCGCACAAGGGTGGTACATCACGTTTTTATCGGTCAGATACGTTATAAAACAGCATTAAATATTCAAGTGATTGATAACGGAGAAGGGATCCCAAAAGAGTTACAGGAAAGTGTTTTTTATCCTTTGGTTAGTAGTAAAACCAATGGTTCTGGCTTAGGACTCTCTTTGGTCCAAGCTTTTGTTGAGCAACACGGTGGAACCATTGATCTCAAAAGCAATAGACACGGTACTAATTTTGGTATTTTATTTCCCCTGTCGATATCAAAAAATAATTTTTATAAAACCAAATATCAATAATATATTGAATATATTCAATAAAGTGGTGAGTGAATATGAAAGATGTTTGGATCGTTGATGATGATCGTTCTATTCGATGGGTATTGGAAAAAGCTTTAAAAAGAGCAGATATTAGTTGTCGAACTTTTGAAAATGCCGAAGAAGTTCTGAGTGCTTTTAATCTAGACTCTCCAGCCGTTTTGCTTAGTGATATTCGTATGCCAGGTAAAAATGGTCTAGATTTACTCAAAGAAGTTAAGGAACGTTATCCTGATTTGCCCGTTATTATCATGACGGCTTTCTCGGATCTCGACAGCGCAGTCTCGAGTTTCCAAAGTGGTGCATTTGAGTATTTGGCCAAACCATTTGATGTTGATAAGGCAATTGAACTGATACGACGAGGATTGGATGAAAGTTCATCATCCGGGATGAAAACTGTAACTCAGGAATCAGTTCCTGAGATTATTGGTCAGGCTCCTGCAATGCAAGAGGTATTTCGTGCCATAGGAAAGTTATCTCAAAGTAGTGTTACGGTTTTATTGACCGGCGAGTCCGGTGTTGGTAAAGAGGTCGTAGCAAGAGCACTACATAGACACAGTCCTCGAGGGAAAAAGGAGTTTATCGCCTTAAACATGGCCGCTATTCCTCGTGAACTGATGGAAAGTGAACTTTTTGGTCATGAGCGAGGTGCTTTTACAGGAGCCAATACCGTTCGTCATGGTCGTTTTGAACAAGCAGAAGGAGGAACTCTTTTCTTAGATGAAATTGGGGACATGCCCGCTGAACTTCAGACTCGATTATTAAGAGTGCTTTCGGATGGTTACTATTATCGGGTGGGTGGTCATCAAGTTATCAAGGCTAACGTACGGATTATTGCAGCCACCAATAAAAATTTAGAAGAAATGGTGAGAAATGGAGCATTCCGTGAAGATCTATATCACAGATTGAATGTGATTCGTCTTCGTTTACCACCGCTTCGTGATCGAGCAGAAGATATCCCTCTATTAGTACAACACTTCTTATCGTTAACAGCTAAAAACCTTAATGTAGAACCCAAGAAAATTGGTGAAGATGCAATGGCATTTCTTGAAAAATTTTCATTTCCAGGAAATGTTCGCCAACTAGAAAATATCTGTAACTGGTTGACTGTTATGGCTCCGTCTCAGATTATCCGATTAACCGATCTTCCAGAAGAAGTAAGAAATGGAGTTGCTGATACCGTACATTGTTTAAATTCTGAAGAATTGTCGCTTTCTTCTGTTGAAGGATGTATAAATTGGCAAGAAATGTTAATAAATGATGTTAAGCACAGACTAAATGACCAAGAAGAAAATATCATGAAAAAGATGCTTGAAGAATTTGAAAAAATTGTTCTTCAAACTGCTCTTGAGGTTACAAACGGAAGAAAAATAGAAGCAGCTCAGCGTCTAGGCATTGGTCGAAATACAATTACTCGTAAATTACAAGAATTTAATGTGAATGTTTAAGTTGTTAAATATTGCTCTTTACTGTTTATGACTTTATTAACTTTAAAAACAATTGAAGATCGGCTTTTTACAGCAGGAGCTAAAACGATTCATGTAGAACATTTTTTTCGAACTTGGGTATCGATGAAAATGTTTAATGATCAAAGTTTAAATTATCCTAAGTTAGTCAAAGAAGAAATAAACCAGCTTCTTGATGAAATGAACAATTCGGCTCAGATCATCCAAGAAGAAAAAGACGGAGAGGATTCATCAAAATTAATTGTTCGCCTTCAAGATGGAGAAATTATTGAGAGTGTCCTATTGCCAAGGGGTGGCTTATGTGTTTCCTGTCAGGTTGGATGTGCCGTTGGTTGTGTGTTCTGTATGACAGGAAAATCAGGGCTGGTTCGGCAACTAACCGACTTTGAAATTGTGTCGCAATTACGTCTAGCAAGACAAATTCGACCTATTTCTAAAGTGGTTTTTATGGGTATGGGTGAGCCGTCTCATAACCGAAGGAATGTTTTGTCGGCCATTGATTTTATGGCTAAGTTTTCTGGTATCGGTTATAAAAATTTAGTTCTTTCAACCGTGGGAGATCGTAGACTTTTTAATGAATTAGAGCAAAGGACAATCAAACCTGCTCTTGCAATTTCTCTACATACTACATCGGACGAGAAACGTAAGGAATTGCTTCCAAATGCAGAAAGAATTCCAGTTATCGAGATTATGGATTTTGCTTCTCGGTATGCAAAAAATACCCACTATCCGATCCAGTATCAGTGGACTTTAATTCGAGGTCTCAACGATGATGATCAAGAGCTTGATCGTCTAGAAAAATTATGGCTTGGGCAGTTTGCTATTATGAACATGATACCGGTTAATAGCGTTGAGGGATCGTCTTACGTACGTCCTGATTCGGATCGGCTATCGGTTATCGAAGATAAACTCAGGCAGATTGGGGTACTTTTAAAGTATCGGGAGTCCGCGGCTCAGAATGTAAATGGAGGTTGCGGGCAACTTCGAGCTCGTTATCAAGCGCAAAAGGATGAAGCAAACGGGTAAGTTGAAAATTAAAAATTGCTCTCATAAGAAAGCAATCTGAAAACCCTAAAAACAGGTATCAAAGTAAACCCAGACTTTGATACCTGTTTTGATAACGATCAAAAACTTTATTCTTTCCGATATTCATACTTGTAGAAGTAATCTTCTACTGCTAATCGAGACTTATCCGCTGTTTCTCGGTCTTCAATTTTGCTTCTTAAACGTACAAAATAACGACAAGCTTCAGGTTGAGCTCTATTTCCTATTGCATGAATTTCTTGACCCTGTCTAAGGAAGAAGGGTAAAGAAATCTCTTGATTAAAATAGGGTTCAATCTTACGAACAGGAGCCATGGATCGAGCTTCTTGTGCACGAGATTCTGGCCATGCGGGGTTCACAATTACTTTTTCATTAGGTAGAAGGGTTAAATCAAATAAATACTGAACACTACCGTCTTCACCAGCCCAGCAAGGAGGTCTATCGAGACCAGAGCGACGGATAAGGAAGTTACTACTAGATAGACAACGCTCTAATTCAGATTGCAAGTTAGAGGTATTTGTTAGTTGATCTTCTAGCGATTTTTGTTGAGACTCTAATTCATGGATACGACGATCCTTAACATCTAAAAGATGCTGTACTGAGGTGGAAAGTAAGTGTGTTTCTCCATGCGTTATTTGTTCAGCAACCTTTATAAGTTCATCCTTATATTTTTGATAATCAAGCGTATTAGAGTGATTCTGATAAATATCAACTAAGTACTTTCCCAATTCAATAGCGCTTTTAGCGGAGGAGGTGGTTTTTCCTAAAACCGTTGAAATACATTGAGCACAGGGTGCTAACGGATCTATAACATCAGAAGGGCTCGGTGTACAGAGTGTCGAAATTTCGCGAGATAACTTTTCAAAGTGTTTGATTTGAAGTGTTTGCTCGTTTATCCGAGAGGTTAATTGAATCTCTTTTTCCTGGTTAGACTCCAATTGTTTATGAAGTTGAAATGAGCGGAATCCAAGCAACAATAACAATAATGAAAGTATTGTGATAATAATTTCTTTCCAAGGAAAACTCTTGGGCTTAGCAGGTTGTTCGGTCACTTTTTTTCTCCTACTACCTCGATTCTAGTTACTAGCTAGTAAGTCTAGCAAATGATCGTATAAGGCAGACCAAATCCTGTTTTATATTTCCTCAGTTATAAATCAAGTTCAATTCGCACGGGTGCGTGATCACTCGGACGTTCATTTGCTCGTATTTTTTTATCGATCTGAGTGGATCGATTTTTGTCGATAAGATTCTTTGAGATCAAAATATGATCGATTCTTAAACCCCGATTTCTTCTAAACGCTAACATACGATAATCCCACCATGAATAAGACTTATCAGGTTGGGGAAACTGTCGAAAGGCATCAAAAAGACCAAGTTTTTTTAAAGAGAAGAATACTTCTCGAACGGACGATGAACAAAGTACAGAATCTCTCCAATCCTCTGGATCGTGACAATCACAATCTTCTGGCACGATATTAAAGTCGCCTACTAAAATGAGGTTGGAGCGTTCTTGTAATTCTTGATGGATATATTCGTTAAGTTTATTTAACCAGGCTATTTTATATGAATATTTGTCAGACTCTAGTGATTCACCGTTTGGGAAATATCCATTGACTAAGCGTATTTGTGTATTTCCTTTTACTAGAGTACCTGTGATGAGACGTTTTTGTGGATCTTCGTATAACGGGTTGTTGTTTTGTATGTCGATAAAACCATCACAACTACCTTTGCGAATAATCGTAGCAACGCCGTTGTATGTTTTTTGAGCATTACAATAAATATCAAAGCCGGCTTCTTCAAATTCAGCTCTAGGAACATCAGAATCCTGAAGCTTTAGCTCCTGAAGACACAGCGCATCAATAGAATAGTTTTCTAGGTACTCTAAGACTTGAGGTAATCGGACTTTTAGAGAATTAACATTCCAAGTAGCAATGGTGAAACAGCCCATAGTCAAATTTAATCCCAATCATTTTTGGAGAACCTGAAAGGTTAGGTTCTCCAAGTGGTTTATTAATTTTTTTGCATACCGTATTGACGAAGCAAGGCTTCTGTTGTTGGTTTTCGACCCCGGAAAGCGATGAAGTTTTCCATGGCTGGACGGGAACCACCGCGAGAAAGAATCTCATCTAAGTATTTTTTACCGACTTCTGCATTAAAAATACCTTTTTCTTCGAAAAGAGAGAATACATCTGCAGAAAGTAGTTCAGCCCATTTGTAGCTGTAGTAGCCAGCGGCGTATCCACCGGCAAAAATGTGAGCAAAAGACTCCGCAAAACGGTTGTAGTCTGGTGGGAAAACGACGGCGACTTCGTTACGAACTTGTTTTAATAAATTATGGAAATTATCCTCTTTTGGATCAAAATTCGTATGCAATAGCATATCAAAGAGGGCAAACTCAATTTGTCGAACTGTACCCATACCGGCTTCAAAGTTCTTAGCAGAAACCACTTTATCAAAAAGTGATCGAGGCATCTTTTCATGTGTGGTGACATGACTTGAAAGTGTTTGAACCACATCCCAATTCCAGGTGAAGTTTTCCATAAACTGACTTGGGAGTTCTACCGCATCCCATTCCACACCACTAATACCAGATACCGCAAGATCTGTTTGTGTGGTCAGCATATGATGTAAACCATGACCAAATTCATGGAAAAGTGTTTCAACATCTCGATGAGTAAGAAGGGCGGGTTTGTCTCCAATCGGAGAGGCAAAGTTGCATACAAGATAAGCAATAGGTGTTTGAATACCATTTGCTGTTAATCGACGAGACCGTTGGTCATTCATCCACGCGCCACCACGTTTACCAGGACGCGCGTAAAGGTCAGTGTAAAACCCTGCAATCTCTTCTCCATTTTTTCTAACAGAGAAAAATTTAACATCTTTGTGCCAAACAGGAGCACGGCTTTCTTCAATTTGAATTGAGAAAAGTTTTTCTACTAATTTAAATAGACCATTAAAAACCTGGGGTTCCGTAAAGTACTTCTTAACTTCTTCTTCACTATAGGCGTATTTCTGTTCCCGAAGTTTTTCTGCAATATAGCTCAAATCCCAAGGTTTAGGATTCTGTAGTCCTAATTGTGAAGATGCAAAGTGGAGCAATTCTTCCATATCATTCTGAGCAAAAGGTTTTGCTTTAGAAGAAAGATCTCTTAAGAACTCGATAACTTGGGTTGGGCTATCTGCCATTTTGGGTACCAACGATACTTCCGCAAAATTCTGATATCCCAGAAGCGATGCTTCTTGTTGACGCAGTTCTAGTAATCGATTGATGATTGGAGCATTGTCTTTATCTAAAGGACCCAAATTACTAGCTCGGGTTGAGTAGGCTTCATAGATGTTTTCTCTTAATTTTCGATTAGAGGCGTATTGCATAATTGCCAAGTAATTTGGCATGTGAAGCGTGATTTTGTATCCTTCTTTCCCGTCAAGACGAGCCTGTTGGGCAAACATTTCTCGATCACTTGTTGTGATTCCATCTAAATCATTCGTATCTTCTGAAAGGTAGAGTGCAAAATTATTTGTACAGTCTAGAAGATTCTCTGAAAATTTTTGAGCAAGTTGAGCTTGCTCTTGATTGATTTTTAATAACTTTTCTTTATCAATATTATTTAGTTCTGCACCAGAGAGAACAAAACCTTGAATTTCTTTTTCTAAGATACGCATGCGAACGTCTGGGTAGTCTTTGTAAAAATCTGAATTTTTAATATCTTTATATTTCTTATAAAGCGCTTCGTTTTGACCGATTTTTCCAAAAGTCTCAGAAATCAGAGGAAGAAGCTCGTTATAAATAGCACGTAATTCAGGAGTATCAACGACGCTATTGAGGTGTGAAATGATGGACCAAACGTAAGTTAAGTTCTCTACAGCATCGTCCAATGGAGTAATAACATTATCCCAAGTAGCAATCTCGGTTGAACCTATAATTTCGCTAACTTTTTTATTTAATTGTGAGATTAATGCTTCAATAGCAGGAATAAACGAATTTTGATCAAGATTAGAGAAATCAATTAACTTTGACTTGTCCTCTGTAACAGAGAGGATATCGATTTTGTCTGTCATTTGAAATACTTAACTTTAGGAAATAACAAAGAATTTTGTTCATACAAACTTTGTAAGTCGATATTTTACAAAGTTGACTCGGCGCTTTTTACGGTGTTATCCAATAATATGGCAATCGTCATTGGACCAACGCCACCGGGAACGGGAGTAATCCAGCCGGCAACCTCTGAAACTGTATCGAAATCTACGTCACCACAGAGTTTTCCATCTGTGTCTCGGTTGATTCCAACATCAACAACAATAGAACCAGGTTTAACCATATTTGCAGAAATCATGCGAGGCTTTCCTACGGCAGATACTAAAATATCGGCTTGTCGAGTGATTGAAGCCAGTTCCTTTGTTTTACTATGAACTATAGAAACCGTGCAATTTCTTTCTAAAAACATAAGAGCCATAGGCTTGCCGACAATGTTGCTACGACCAACAACAACCGCGTGTTTCCCTTCGAAAGAAAGACCGGATAACTCCAGCATCCGAATGACGCCAGAAGGTGTACAAGGACGAAAACCAGAAAGCCCTGATAATAAACGACCAGCATTTAATAAATGAAAGCCATCAACATCCTTTTCGGGGGAAATTTTTTCAAGAATACGATGTTCATCAATATGTTTTGGTAGCGGTAGCTGAACTAGGATTCCATTGATGTTGGTATCGGTGTTGAGCTCTTCTATGAGCTTTAAAACGCTTTGTTCAGTCGTATCATCGGAGAGTGATACTTTGATAGAACGAACTCCAACCTCGTGACAGGCTTTGATTTTATTGCGAACATAAATAGCACTGGCTGGATTATTACCAACAACGATAACCACTAATGTAGGTTGTATTCCTTTGTTTAAAAGCTGATCAACTCTTTTTTTGACATCTTGTCGGATGGAGGTTGCTATAGCCTTACCATCGATAATGTTGGCTACCAATTGATGATTCCTTTCGTTCAAAAAAGAAGAAAGGATGACGTATTACGTCATCCTAGATATCCGACTTAAAGATTATTATCTTTAAGAGGAGTTTTGTTTGCATTCATGACAACGCGCATTAGGTCTGCTACGGTACCAGAATTAGTTTTGTCCATGATAGAGGCTCGATGTGCTTCTACGGTTTTAATTGAAATACCGAGGTCTGAGGCAATTTGCTTATTGAGTCTTCCTGAAACAATACGTTCTAATACGTGCTGTTCTCGAGGTGTTAATTTACCGAGGAGCGCATCGTTTAAGGAACGGCGTTCTGCTTTAATTTTTCTACTACGTGCCTCCTGAAGCATGCGTTCGACTAGAGTGCGCAGAGCGGCTTGGTCGAATGGCTTTTCAATGAAATCAACTGCACCTTTCTTTAGGGTGGAAACTGCCATGGAAACATCTCCATGACCAGAAATAAAAATAATTGGAATGTCGCATCTACGAGCTAACAAATGTTCCTGAACTTCAAGGCCACTCATGCCAGGCATGCGCACATCAAGAATTAGAACAGCGATCGCATTTGGATCAAATTTTGCTAAAAACATCTCACCACTATCGAATAATTCGACACGATAGCTCGATGTTTCAAGAAGCCATTTCAGAGAATCGCGTACAGCCTCATCATCTTCAACAACATAAACTATACCCAGAGCTTCTACTGATTCATGGGAGAAGTTTTTAGATGTCAGGTGAATCATTATGAATAACCTTTCGCAGAAATAAACATTCAGAACAACAAATAAAACGACACATACGCCGATATAGTTCCACCATGGAATATCTTCGATTATATCTCACTAAGCGCTACCCCTTAAGGGTTTTATTCATATCTATCGGAATAAACGACATTTATGTTAAGTTTCATCGTCCGCGACTTTGAGCTCAAAATAGAAAATAACACCCCCATTATCATTGTCACGAACGAGTAAACGGGAACTATGGGATTCGATAATACTGCGACAAATCGGCAGTCCAAGTCCTAAGCCACCGGACTTGGTTGTCAAAAAAGGAGTCCAAATATTCTTTTTCATGGTATCGGAAATACCGGGACCATGATCCGCTACTTCGAATAGAACATGTCGTTTATCTTGTTGTAAACGAACATTAAAGAAAATACGACGATCTAAGCTCTTATGTCCATTGATGGCATCTGCAGCGTTGCGGATGAGGTTTAATAAAACCTGAAAAATTTGCATACGATCGCACTCTATGAATGGAAGATTCGCCTCGATATTTGTAATAATTTTTACTCGGTGACGCTTCTCGGTCATTTGTGCGAGTTCCATCGTGTCGTTCACTAATAACGGAATAGCGACCTTGGTTTGAACCGCAGCCTTGCGTTGGGAAAAACTTCGAATGTTTTGAATAATTCTTTCAATGCGTTTTGATTGGGTTGATATTTTAGTTAAAACCTCCTCAATTCGATCTAAACCAAGGCTTTCTGGATTATTGTGAATAATTTCAAGCACAGTATTTGAATATGTTGAGATTGCCGTTAATGGTTGATTAATCTCATGAGTGATCGTAGAAGCCATCTCACCTAATGTGATGAGACGAGATGAAATTTCCATCTTCCGAGCCTGAGTTTCTAGCGATTCTTCTGCTTTTTTAGCGGTTGTCACATCTAGCGCAACTTGCATTGTGACAAGGGTACCTTCTGTAAGACGAACTCGTGTTTCATTGACATTAAACCAACGATCTAATGACTCGACCCATACGGTTTCGTGACGTTGACCGTCCGTATTAAATGGAACCGTAAAAGCTCGAGAAATTGCAAGATGACCATCAATACTATTACCAAGTTGCTTGGTGTAAATTGTGTTGCGTATTCCTAAAATTCCTCCACTAGGGCTGTTCTGAACTAAGGAAATGCAAGAACTCACAGAATTTAATAACTTGCGATAGGAGGTAAGTGTGTCGTTAATTAGATGCTGACCTTTAGCCTCGGCGGTATTATCCCTTAATGTACAGAGCCATCCGATTTGTTTTTTTTCTGAAGAATAAAAAGGACTAGCAAGAAAGGCACAATTTACTTTTTTATCATCTGCTCGGGTAATACGAATATCAAAGCGTAAGTCCTTGTCGCGATTGAAGTTGTTTTGGGTAAATGCCGACTTTGTTAGGTATTTTTTCGTTAAGAAAGGCCACGGTTGTTTTTTATCTAATAGTTCGTCTTGACGATAGCCCGTGATTTGTTGAACAGCGCCATTGCAGAAAATAATTCGAAAATCCATGTCACAAACAATAATCCCCACAGTCATAGAATATTCAATGGATTGATAAAGCTTATTTTCTCGATCTAAATAGAGTAATTTTCTCTTCTGTTTTTCAGTTCTTACAGTGAGGAATAAAAGGGCTAACAGCAGGGCAAAAATTAAAACGCTTAGCCAAAGCATTAAAGGACTCGAGAAAAGAAGAGGTGCCTCGAGTACCTTAGCGCCAAATAATTGCATCGTAGAGGGTAATGGAGAGATGGGCATTACCGTACTTGGAATTGAATTATCCTTTTCATCATTAAATGAAGCGATACCAGCAATAAATTCTTGTCCATGAACAATACTAAATTCAAATTCTTTATTTTTAGGTTTCGGTGAAGCTTGCTCAAGTAGTCGATTTAATGAAATACGCGCCATATAGGCTAGAAGTTGCCCATTTTTTTTTGTAAATGGAACTACAAGAGCAACAGCCGGAGTTGACCAATCACCCGATCTTGACCAATAAGAACTATAAGTTGGTTTCTGAGTATTAAAAGCAGTTGCAATACTATCTCTAAGTTGTTGTGGGTATTCTAGATAGTCGAATTTCAGTAAATGCATATCATTGTGATATTGCTCCTGAACCCAAGATTGCTGAGACTTACCATTTGGAAGTAGTAAACGTAACATGACTACTTCGGGAAATTCTGCAAAGATATTTTCGACTTGTAGTTCTTCTTTGTCGCTGTTGACAATGATGCGATTAATCGAGTTTTGAAGCGAATTGAGCTCAAACTCGATATTTCCTGCAATTAACGCAGCGTTCTGCCTTAAATTGGTTTGAACAACCGTTGTCGTATTAATGACAAAGTGGTTGTATAAAGCTCCAAAGGTAATGAGCAAAAGAACTGCGATAGCCCAAATGAATGGGAGCACGTTTTTGGGAAGTGAAGAACGTGAGCTAAAGGTTTCAAAGGACTTACTGAACCGTTCTGATAGTGGTTTTCCATTGAGTAGGTCTTGGTCCATTAATTCAAGCTCCTGTAAATACCTATAGGATCTGTCGGGGGTAAATTTTTAAACAAATTCATGCAAAACGAAATAAAACAAACCCGATTAATATCCTAAACCTAAGGACTTCAAGTATATTCTCTTATAAATCTATTTTGAATTGAGGAAAGTCTATGAATCAGGCTGAATTAAAAAAGCGATGTGCTGAAGCTGCAATAGATTACGTTATTGAAGACGAGTATCTAGGTGTAGGAACGGGTACTACTGTAGGGTTCTTTATCACGGCACTGGCTATGTCTGGTAAGCGTGTGAAAGGTTGCGTATCAAGTTCAGAAGCGACTACACGTCAGCTTTTGACTTTAGGGTTTCCTGTGTGTGATTTAAATGATGTCGGTCATTTATCTGTTTACGTCGATGGATGTGATGAAATTAATGATCGTTTCCACATGATTAAAGGTGGTGGTGGAGCCTTGACACGTGAAAAAATCTGCGCTGACGCTTCGGATAAATATATCTGTATTGCGGATGAATCGAAGCTCGTCAAGACTTTGGGTAAATTCCCATTACCGATTGAAGTGTTACCTATGGCTATTACCAATGTATCAAATGCATTGAAGCGTTTAGGTGGTGATCCAAAGGTACGTGACTTCGTAACCGATAACGGAAACCGCATTATTGACGTATATGGTCTAGTTATTGAGGATCCTGTTGCACTTGAAAGTCAAATCAATCAAATTCCAGGGGTGGTTACCTGTGGTATTTTTGGTGCAAGAGGTGCAGATGTTTTGCTTTTGGCTACAGGCGATGGCGTTCGTGTGCTCGAACCTGCGGATAAAGATATTTTGTCCAAAATGAAGCAAAAACTTTAGGTTTGAATCGACGATAAAAAACGGCAGATTCTCTAACGGAGATCTGCCGTGTTAGTTCTAAACTAAGGAACTTGATCAAGACTTGTCCTCTGGAGCAACAAAATTTTCCGGATGGGCGACACCTGCACCGAAGAAATGTTCTTTAATTTGCTCCATGAGCCATTGACGAGCACGAGGATCAGCCATGGACAGGCGATTTTCGTTTACCAACATTGTCTGAAGGCGTTTCCACTGATCCCAAGCTTCTTTGGAAACATTCAAATAGATTTTCTTACCTAATTCACCAGGTAATGGTGGAAAATCTAAACCCTCTGCTTCTCTGCCAAGTTTGACGCAATGTACCATGCGTGTCATTTAACTCTCCTAGCTTTACTAATGGTAAAAGTATATCCGATTCTATGGGGTTAACTATTCTGTCTAAAGATCCTTAATAAATATCTGGGATCGTCTCTGCCAATTGTAAAGTTTGCGTTTAGCAATCGGTAAATCTTCCAGCGTTGCTGGTTTAAAACCTCGTTTTAAGAACCAATGGGCGGTTCGTGTTGTGAGCACAAAGAGCTTAGTTAAACCCATCGACCGTGCTTTTTTCTCAATGTGATGCAAAAGTCGTTCACCCTCACCGCTACCCTGATGAAGAGCATTAACAACTAGAGCTCCCATTTCTCCGATTTTCTCGGAACTGAATGGGTAGAGCGCAGCACTGCCGTAGATAATACCGTCATGTTCCAACAGGGTATAGCAGTTAATTTCACGTTCGAGCTTTTCCCTAGGACGCTTTACGAGAGTGCCATCTTCTTCTAATGGCTCTAGTAAATGAATAAGTGCGGTCACATCATCGATCGTAGCATCTCGAATACAGGCCATATTTTCTTCAGTCACCATCGTTCCAACCCCTTCATGAGTTAGCAATTCGGCCAAAATGCCTCCATCGAGAAAATAAGGAAGAATGTGAACACGTTTTACACCACGATGTAAAGCCTTTAAGGCGTATCCGAGGTTATAGATATCTTCATCATCGACTAGTTTATTGTCCATGAGTTCTTTAGCTTGATCGCTGGTAAGCTCTGATACCACTTCACCAAAACGACGAACCCCATCGACATTTCCCAAAAGAACAAATTTATCTGCTTTTAAGGCACCGGAAATGGACGAAGCTACATCTTCCATTGCAAGATTGAACGCTTCACCTGTAGGAGAAAATCCTAAAGGTGCTACAACGACAATACTATGGTTGTTTAGTTGATGAGATATCGCTTCAGCATCGACTTTTCGAACCACGCCGGTGTGCTTATAGTCAGTACCATTAATGATTCCTAATGGACGTGCAATGACGAAATTGCCACTGATCACACGACATTGGCTATGGGCCATAGGGGTGTTAGGAAGACCGGTTGAGAAGGCGGCTTCGATGTCAAGACGGACTTCCCCCGCGGCTTCCTTGACGCAACTTAAAATATCCGTTTCTGTGATGCGTAACCCATTAACGAATTCAGAATGAATTCCTTTTAAATTGATGAGTTCTTCAACCTGAGGGCGAACGCCGTAGCAGAGAACAATCTTTGCGCCAATGGCGGAAAGCATACTTAAGTCGTAGATAAATTTAGTGAGTTGACCGTTTGCAATCATTTCTCCAGCAACGCCAACAACAATCGTTTTATCTCGTAAAGCATGAATATAAGGGGCTACACCTCTGAGCCACTGAACCCACGGGGTAATGGATTCTGCTTCAAGCTGAAGTTCTTCTTGAATATTTTGTTCCATTTTAAAAGCCCTTTGAAAAAGTTCAAAACATTATAATTTTTAAAGTTTTAGAAACTCTTCTTTATAGCAGATTGATGTCCGATTTAAAAAATTTACGTGTTTTAATTGAAAAACAACGTAGTCAAGACAATTTAAAAAAGAAAAAAGATTTGATTGGTTCTGAGAAGAAACCTCAGAGGGAAAGTTTAGGTGGTTCTAAACAAAACGGTTCGAATAAAGTTGACAAAGGGATTATACGAAATAAACCGATTCTTCTTGAATTAAATCCTAATTTTCCTGTTACGGATAAAGCTAAAGAAATTTCGGACGCTATATTGAATAATCAGATCGTGATTGTTTCGGGGGAAACAGGGAGCGGAAAAACCACTCAGTTACCTAAGATTTGTCTTCAACTCGGACGAGGTCAGGCTGGCTTGATTGGACATACTCAACCTCGGAGAATCGCAGCGACGTCAATCGCAAAACGTCTTGCTGAAGAAACTAAAACAGAATTGGGTACAGTTGTAGGTTACAAAATTCGCTTCAAAGAAAATATTGGACCTAAAGCGAGTATCAAATTGATGACTGATGGGATCCTTCTTGCAGAAACACAAAGTGATCCATTGTTAAAAGCTTACGATACTATTATTTTGGATGAAGCACATGAGAGAAGCTTAAACATTGATTTTCTTCTCGGTTATTTCCGAGAGATTCTTCCTAAAAGACCAGATTTAAAGCTTATTATTACTTCGGCTACGATTGATTCTGAACGTTTTGCTAATCATTTTGAGCCCGTTAACGGAAAGAGGGTTCCGATTATCAATGTGTCAGGTCGAACCTATCCGGTTCAGGTTCGTTATCGTCCAATTCAAGATGAAGATGAAAATGATGACCGTACCATGATGCAAGCGATTTGCGATGCTTGCGATGAATTAATGATTGCAGGGACGGGTGACATTCTTGTTTTTCTCCCAGGGGAGAGGGAAATTAGAGAGGCAGGAGAAGCTCTTAGAAAATATGCTTTTAAGGGCGTAGAAATCTTACCGCTTTATTCTCGATTAAGTTCCGAAGAGCAAGATCGGATTTTCAAGTCAAAAGGAGGGCGACGGATCATTTTATCAACGAATGTCGCAGAAACCTCTCTGACTGTTCCTGGAATCCGTTTTGTTGTAGATACAGGATTGGCTCGAGTTAAACGCTATTCGTATCGAAATAAGGTAGAACAATTACAGATTGAACCGATTAGTCAATCCGCAGCGGAGCAACGAGCTGGCCGTTGTGGTCGAGTTGCTAACGGTATTTGTATTCGTTTATATGATGAGGCCGATTTTATTAAACGCCCTAAATATACGGATCCAGAGATTTTAAGAAGTTCTCTTGCAACGGTAATTCTACGTATGAAAGCCTTGAAACTTTCAGATGTTAGATCATTTCCGTTTGTTGAAGCTCCTCCATCAAGGGCTATTACGGATGGGTATGATTTGTTAATTGAACTTAATGCAGTTAATGCGCGTGGATCAGATCTAACCGCCATCGGGGAGGTTTTAGCCAAGTTGCCATTGGACGCTAAAATTGCTCGCATTTTGTTAGCCGGTTTCGAGAATCATGCGTTGGCAGAAGTTCTTGTCATCGCGGCGGGTATCAGTGTTCAAGATCCGAGGGAACGTCCTATCGAAGCTCAACAGCAAGCCGAACAAGCGCACCGTAAATTTGCTGACGAACGCAGTGATTTTCTTTCATGGATCAAACTGTGGAATTATATGCAAGAAAAAATTGCGAATAAGAAGAGCAATCGTCTTTTAGAACAAGAACTTAAACAACAATATCTGTCGACAAGAAAAATGCGTGAGTGGCGAGATGTGTATCGTCAACTCAAAGATATGGTTGGTGAAATGGGATGGAAGATCAATACTGTAGAAGCTACCTATGAACAATTACATAAAGCTTTAATGACCGGATTATTAGGAAATTTAGGACTTCGTTCATTGGAAACAGATTTTCGTTCAGCACCATATGTTGGAGCACGAAATATAAAATTCTGGATTTGGCCGGGTTCATTTTTAGTCAAGCGTGCAGGCAAATGGGTCATGGCAGCGGAAGTCGTTGAAACTTCAAAGCTATTTGCTCGTACCATTGCGACGATTCAACCAGAATGGGTTGAAAGTGTTGGAGCTCACTTAATCAAAAAATCTTGGACTGAACCTCACTGGGAAAAAAAGGCTGGTAGCGTTATTGCTTTTGAAAAAGGTACGATATATGGTCTGCCCTTATACGGGCAAAGGCGAGTTAACTTTTCTAGTAAAGATCCTAAATTGTCTCGCGAGATTTTTATCCGTGAAGCTTTAGTTAATGGTGAATTCGATACACAGGCTCCGTTTTGGTCCCATAACCGAAATTTAATTAATGAAATTAAAGAATTGGAGCATAAATCGAGGCGTCCTGATGTCTTGGTCGATGAGCAAATCTTATTTAATTTCTATGAAGGGAAAATTGGTGATTCGGTAGTCGGAAAGGTATCTTTTGATACTTGGAGATTAAAAGCAGAAAAAGAAAATCCGAAGATTCTGTTTCTATCTCGCCAAGACCTTATGCGTCATAATGCGTCCGGAATCACAGTTGAGTATTATCCTAAAAAGATAGAAATGTCCGGTGTCACGATGGCACTTACCTATAACTTTGAACCCGGTTCATTAAGAGATGGGATCACGTTAACAGTACCGTTATTTATGCTTAACCAAATTGATGAGGAGCGATTAGAGTGGTTGGTTCCTGGAATGGTTAAAGAAAAGGTTCAGGCACTATTAAAGTCACTACCACAACGGTACAGAAGGCATTTTGTTCCATTGCCAACCTGGGCAAAAGCATTTGCCGAACACTATGATGAACCAAAAGGGAATTTTTACGAGGCAATCATCAAGAAAGCAAGAGCAGATTTTCGCTTGGATATAAAGAAAAGCGACTTCAAGTTGGAGCTTGTTGCCCCTCATTTATTCATAAATTACAAAATAGTTGATGAGCATGGACGTCAGATTGGGATGTCTCGCAACTTGTCTCAGTTAAAGAGTGAATTTGGAGATCAAGCTAGGGGTAACTTTCAAAATTTTGCTGGACAAGATGTCAAAATTGCGGATGATTTACAGGAAAAAATCATTTCGTGGAACTTTGGTGAGTTACCGGACATTATGGAAATTCACCGAAAAGGAATCACTCTTATTGGACATCCAGCCATTGTCGACAAAGGGGATTGTTGTTCTATTGAGGTATTTGATGATCCGGATCATGCTTTTGAATTGACCAAAATAGGTATTCGTAAGTTATTGTCTCTACAACTTAAAGAACAAATTAAGTATTTAGATAAGGGACTAAAAGTACTACAAACCACGCAGATGCAAGCTTCGACATTGTCATTTCTTTCTCCAAGTTTTGAATCTTTTGAAGTGTTAAAACAACAGGTTGTGAATGCTACTTTGAATCAGATCATGAGCGATACAAAATTACCTCAGAATTTGCAAATGTTCGAGGAACTTTGTAATCAAACCAGAGTAAAGCTTAATCTGTTAGGTTTAGAAATTGGAAAATTAATTTCAACGGTTGTTAGTGAATCTGTACTAGTACAAAAAAAACTCAACGCGCTTAAAGATTTTAAAGACGTAAAAAAGGATGTAGAAACCCAATTAAACGATTTGTTTCCTAAAAAATTTATACAGAATGTTCCGTATCAGTACTTACGTCATTATCCGAGGTATTTGAAAGCGATTGAATTACGTCTTGATAAATTACGATCTAATGTGGATCGGGATACCGTTAAAATGCAAGAGGTTCAACAGGTTGAAATCAACTATAAGCGAGAAGTTATACGCAGAAAAGGTGTATATGATTCCCGTTTAGTTGAATTTGGTAATCTTTTACAAGAATTGCGAGTTTCTTTATTTGCACAAGAGTTACGTACTCCGATGCCGGTGAGTGTGAAACGACTTACAAAAATTTGGCAATCGATGATTGGTGAAATGAGGTAATTTCTGTTTAGTAGGATTACACTTCGGACTGAGTGAGTTTACAAATCATTAAGAATGTAGAGATCTCGGGTTTTGAAATGAGAGTCGTGGCGTTTATTTTTTCGATAATTCTCATGTGTACCATGAGTTTTTATAGTGTGACGGTCGATGCGTCTACTACAGAGTCAACGACGAGTGCGGTAAAAAAACGAGTTCAAAAAAAGGCTACTCAAGTTAAGAAAAAGACAAATAAAAAAGTAAAAGTAGCCCAAAAGAGCAAAAAAAGAAAATATAAAGCGACCAAACAGCGTTACAAGGTCACTTATGTAACCAGAAATGGAAAACGTGTTGCGATTAGGACTCCGATATACAAGAAATATTCTGTATATCGACCTCGCGCATCAAGAAGGTTAGGAATATTAAAAGCTCGAGCTCTAGAAAGAGGAAAAGATCCGGTAAATGATCCTTTACTGTTGTCTACCGGCGCGGTGTTAGCTTACGACCTTGAAAATAACAAAGTGTTGTATGAAAAAAATGCCGATGAACCGATGGCAATTGCATCGATTACTAAATTAATGACCGCATTAGTCATTGTGGAATCTAAGGTTAATTTGGATCGGAAATTTTTGGTAACTCGTGCTGACTGCGTGAGATCGGGTGCTCGTTCAAAATTGCGTCCAGGCATGAAGGTATCTCGCCGAACAGCCTTACATTTGGCGCTGATGAGTTCGGATAACCGAGCGGCGCAGTTTTTAGCACGAACTTATCCGGGAGGGGTGCGGACCTTTGTACGCGATATGAATACCAAAGCGGTATTGTTAAATATGACAGATACCGTTTTCTATGATTCGACTGGATTACACAATGGGAACAAGTCATCAGCAATGGATTTGTCTCATTTGATTGCTAGTGCTTCGGAATATCGTATTATTCGTGAATATTCAACTTCCCCCACAATGTCGTTGCCTTATGGTCGAAGAACCATTGTAAGTCGAACAACCAATCGTTTTGTTTTAGATCCGGATTGGGATATCGATTTACAAAAGACGGGACTGACTACCGCTGCAGGGTACTGTATGGTCATGCAAACAAATATTTCGGGTCGGCCCGTGGCGATGATCTTTTTAGATGCACCAAATAAATCAGCTCGTAATTCAGACATTCAAAAAGTTCGTGACTGGATCAGTGAATCGAGCGTTTTTCAAACGGCCGGTTGATAAGTTTATAAAATAGTTTGATAAAGTAGGTTTAGGTCTTAGGAGAAATAAGTTGCGTGAGATTGTGCTGGATACAGAAACGACCGGTTTGCAAGCGAAAGGCGGTGATCGAGTTGTTGAGATAGGTTGTGTCGAGTTATCTCGCTATGGAATAACAGACCGAACCTATCATCAATTGATTAATCCAGAACGGGAAGTTCCGGAAGAGGTTGTTAAGGTACACGGATTAACAACGGAACGTCTTTCTACTGAGCCAAAATTTGCTGAAATTATTGATGAATTCAGTGATTTTGTACGAGGAGCTCGCATTATTATCCATAATGCTCCTTTTGACGTTGGATTCTTAGATGAGGAATTTAGGCGTTTAAATCGCCCAGTTTTTTCAGAAATTGTTTCAGAAATTGTTGACAGCCTTGAACTGGCGAAAAATGTACATCCTCAAATGCGTAATACATTGGATGCACTTTGCGTTCGGTATGGCATTGATAATTCACATCGAACAACGCACGGAGCTCTTCTAGATTCGGAGCTTCTGGCTCAAGTTTATTTAATACTACGTCAACAGCAAGGCAGTTTTTCTTTAGAAAATGAAGAAAAAGTAGAAGAATCTGTTGGAGAACTGACAATTGATACATCTTTATTGAAAGTTATCCGTGCAACAGAAGACGAATTGATGCTCCATGAAAAATTTCTGGATCACATGGAGAAAAAAGGTAAATCGAATTATCGTAAATCTGAAGAAGAATTCCAGAAAATGCGTTCAGATGAGGCGAACTTATTGATGCAAGCTCAAGAAAAAGCTCGCGGAATTACAACGAATCTGTAATGGATTATTTGTAGTGGTAAATATGAGGTGATAAACTGACAACCTCTTTTGTGAAAGAGGCGTGTTGCTTTGTGATGTATTAGTAAAAGCTCTTTTTACTTTCACAAAATATTAATTGGAACAATTTTCTATTGGTAAGCGATAGTTAAAAGGTATTGCGTTCCTAGATGTTTCAAAAGAGTATCGATCCAGACTATCGTCAGTTGATCTAATTGCTGATGTTTCCCTGATTAGGAATGAAATAAAGTCGAAAGGACGTAAAAGGCTAATGGATTAACATATGTAAGTGCCTTCATTTAATTTGTTTGAAGAAGGATTCTTACTAATATTGAAGCTGTTTTATAAAAACAGTAAAGAATTTTCATTATTGCGCAGTAAAGAGAGAGCCGTTTTCTACGGAAAGATATGACAGAGAAAAAGATGAAAAAGACTCAAAAAGGTGGTTTTGTTTCTAAAAGAACATCTAAAACAGATCGTACGGGTTCTGAAGGCGAATATCCGAAAAGAAGAAAAGTAGAGGTAATAATTTCGGAACAGGAAGTAGATGAATCCGGATTAAAACTTTCTGCGCAAACTCTTTCTTCAGAAGTGATCGAACGCGGGCGCAAGATACAGAAGAAAATTCAAACATCATTGAGTGAAAAATTACATAAAGTTCTTGCCGATGCTGGTATTGGTTCTCGTCGAGATATGGAAGAACTGATTTTATCTGGACGGGTGTCTGTTAATGGTGTGCCAGCTTATGTAGGACAACGTGTTCTCCCTACAGATATCGTAAAAATCAATGGTCGTCCCGTAAAAAGAGCCAATAAAGACGTTAATAAACCTCCTCGTGTATTGGTCTATCACAAACCAACAGGTGAAATTGTTTCAATGGACGATCCTGAAGGAAGACCTCGTGTATTTGACCGCTTACCTAGAATCAGAGGTGGTCGTTGGATTGCTGTTGGAAGACTTGACTTTAATACGGAAGGTTTGCTTCTATTTACAAACAATGGAGCCTTAGCAAATCGCTTGATGCATCCTCGATATGAGATGGAAAGAGAATATGCGGTTAGAGTTCAAGGACAATTAACCGATGAGAAAAAAGAAAAGCTACTTCAGGGTGTTGAATTAAGTGATGGTTTAGCTAAATTTGATGGTATTGAGGAAGCGGGTGGTACAGGTTTTAATCGTTGGTATAAGGTATTGATCAAAGAAGGACGAAATCGAGAGGTTCGTCGCATGTTTGAATCGGTAGAACTGCCGGTTTCTCGCCTGATCCGAGTACGATATGGGGAAATTCATCTGCCTCAGAATTTGGTACGTGGCAAATTTATTGAAATGGAAGCAGAAATCGTCGAAGCGTGGCTTAATACGATTGGCTTTAATGAAGCTGAAAAAGTACCTGAAACAAAAACATCTAGAAAGACAGTTTCTCCTAGAAGTAAAGTTCAAAAAGGGGAAGGAACTAAAGTCGCTCGTTCTTCTAAACGTCCTAATCCACTGACAAGTACTGTGCACTATATTGCAAATGGTGGTTTTTCAGAAGGAAAACGCAAGAGTAGGGTGAATGCTCGTTCCCGTAACTGAAAAATCTATTGATTTTTTTGTGTTTTTATGTCAAATCAGGTAAAATCACCGCCACTGTTATAGTAGAAACGGTACTGGATTACAGTACCGTTTCTGACGAGGGTTTATGTTGAATGAGTTCTCGTTCCTATCAGGTTTTTTTAAGGATGGGCTTGTTAGCCCATTTTTTTATGGTTTAAAGGGATAACAAAATCGGATGGCAGTTTCTGCACAGCTTTATGAATTAGTCGAAACGACTGTGAAAGGAGTGGGCTACGAACTCGTAGATGTCGAGCGTTTTGCCCGTGGAATTATTCGAGTGACTATTGATCAGGAAGGTGGTATTACGTTGAACGATTGCGAAGTCGTTAGTAATCTTTTGAATCCTACCATGACAGTAGAAGGGATCGATTTCGATAGATTGGAGGTTTCATCTCCTGGGGTCGATCGTCCGCTCCGTAAGGTCGCAGATTTTAAACGCTTTGCTGGCAATACAGCACATATTGAACTTTTTACTCCAATTTATGGCGAAGGACTTCCAGAAAATGGTCGTCGTCGTATGGATGTGCGTATTGTTGATGTGGTAGATGATCAAGAATGTCCCATTATCAACGTAGAAATATTAGCTGAACGTCCCGCCTTGACTCCATCGGCAAAGTCTCGTATGAGCAATAAGAAAAAGATGTCGAATGACCAAAAAGAAAATATCAAGGTTGGTATTCCATATAAAGAAATTGAACAAGCTACTTTGATTGCAGAATTAGATTTTCGAGGAAGAAACAAATGAGCAGAGATCTCCTAGATATTGTTGAAGTACTAGCCCACGAAAAAAATGTTGGTAAAGAAGTGGTTCTTCATGCTTTAGAAAGTGCTCTAGCAAGTGCTGTGAAGAAGTCGGAGTTCCCTGGTGAAGATGCTGATATTGTGGTTCGTGTGGATCCAGTAACAGGTAAACAGTTCGTATGTCGTCAGTGGAAAGTAGTTCCAGATGATCAAGGTTTACAAGAGCCAGATCGTGAAATTCTTCAGTGGGAAGCTAAAGAAGATTACTCGGATCAGGGTGAAATGAATGTAGGTGATTATGTTCGCCAGGAATTACCTGTTGTAAGCGTGACTGGCAGAAGATTTGCCACAGATGCAAAGCAAGTTATTTTGCAAAAGTTAAGAGAAGCTGAACGTTCTCAGATTTTGAATGATTTCTTGGCTCAAAATCAGGATAAGAAGATTGTAAGTGGACAAATCAAGCGTATGGACCGTGGTGATGCGATTGTAGAAATTGGTCGTCTTGATGCTCGCTTGTTAAAGTCAGAAATGATTCCTCGTCAGAATCTTCGCCCAGGTGATCGAGTAAAAGCTTATGTGATGAAAGTTGATGAAATGAGTAGACAACAACAAGTGGTTTTGTCTCGCATTTGTCCTGAATTTTTGATCGAATTGGTTCGTACCGAAGTTCCTGAAATTGATGAAGGCCTTCTTGAAGTTAAGGGGTGTGAGCGTATTCCTGGTGTACGTGCCAAAATTGCTGTATACGCTAAGGATAAGCGTATTGATCCTATTGGAGCATGTGTTGGCATTAAGGGATCTCGTATTCAAGCTGTAACAAAAGAATTAAACGGTGAGCGAATTGATATTGTTTTGTGGTCTGATCAGCCTGCAGAGTATGTAATTGGTGCTTTGGCTCCTGCCTCTATTAAATCTATTGTTGTTCATGAAGATTCTCACCGTATGGAAGTTGTAGCTGAAGATGGTGGTAAGGCTATCGGAATCGATGGGGACAATGTTAAGTTGGCAAGTCGTTTAACGGGTTGGGATATTCAGGTGTTAACGGAACAGGCTGCGGATGAAAAGCGCCGTGCTGAACAAACTGAATTGGTTCAAGACCTGGTTTGTCATCTTGATGTCGATGAAAATGTAGCAGAACTTCTAATTGAATATGGTATTGAAACTATCGAGGAAGTTGCTTACGTTCCAGAAGAAGAATTACTGTCTATTGAAGAGCTTGATGAAGAAACAATCAAAGAATTAAGAAGTCGAGCTCGTACTGCGTTATTGACTGTAGCTTTGGAACGTGAAGAAATCCTCAAGACTATTGATCCACAGATTTTAGGTCTTGAAGGCATGGACAATGATCTTGCAACCAAGCTTGGAAAAAATGGTATCAAGACACTAGACGACTTAGCTGATTTGGCGACAGACGAATTAATTGATATTGCTAAGATCGATGAAGACAAAGCTATGAAATTGATTACGATAGCTCGTGCTCATTGGAATAAATAACAATTGGGAGGGGATTCTATGGCAAATACAACAGTTGAAAATTTAGCTACAGATCTGAAACTTCCAGTTGAAGAGCTGTTGACTCAACTTAAGGCGGCAGGCTTAAATCAAAAATCGGGAACCGATTTGATTAATGATGCCGATAAAGATCGTTTTTTGACATCATTGCAAGTTGCTCGTGGTAGTCAAAATGCAGGCAAACGTCGTATCACGATTACGAGCAAAGAAAAAAAGGTGATTAACCAAGGACATAATCACACGGTTCAGGTTGAAGTTAGAAAAAAACGTGTTTTAGTTAAGCGTCCCGACATCGCAGCGATGGCTCGCAAAGAGGCCGAAGCCGCAATCGCTGCAAAGCGTGCCGAAGAAGCTTTAGCCCGTAAGGCTGAAGAGGAGCGCAAGCTTCAAGAAGAAGCTAAGCGTGTGGCCGAAGAAGCACGTCGAGCGGAAGAGGCTCGCAAGGCTGAAGAATTACGTCGTGCAGAAGAGCAAAAGGCAGAAGAAGCTCGTCGTAAACTTGAGGAAGAGCGTAAAGCGATGGAAACTCAGAAAAAACGCGAAAACACGAAACCATTGCAAACTAAGCGTCCACAGAATAATAATGTGGCAAAAGTCAACAAGCATGGTTCTACGACAGAGGATCGTAAAAAAGCTGATATGGTTCGAGAGAATGCTCGTCGCAAAGCTGAAGAGGAAGCTCGAGCTATTCGTGAAATGATGTCGGCTCCAAAACGTGTCATGACGGCAAAATCATCTGAAAAAATGAAAGATGAAGAACCTAAAAAGCACAAAAATAGTGCAAAACGTGACGGTAAACAGAGCCGTGATGCTAAGAACCAGGATGGTAATTGGGGTGATGATCGCAAAAGACGTACCATGAAAAATCGTGGTGGCGATATTACGAACGAAGAATCTACAGGATGGAAATCTGACCGTAGAAATCGTAAAAATAATAAACATACGACTGAAGCCCAAAAGACAGTTCAGCAACCTCAAGAGCCAATTGTTAAAGAAGTGACCGTACCAGAAACAATTACTGTTTCTGAGTTGGCTCATAAGATGAGTATCAAGGCTACAGAATTGATTAAGGCCATGATGAAAATGGGACAAATGGTCACAATCAATCAGATGCTTGATCAAGATACTGCGATGATTTTGGTTGAAGAAATGGGCCATAAGGCCATCGCAGCCAAACCAGACGATCCCGAGGCATTCTTGGAAGAGGCGGAAGAAAAAGCAAAAGCGAATTTACCTAAGGAACCTCGTCCTCCTGTCGTCACGATTATGGGGCACGTAGACCATGGTAAGACTTCATTGCTTGACTATATTCGTCGTACGCGCGTCGCAGCGGGTGAAGCCGGTGGTATTACACAGCACATTGGTGCTTATCATGTTAAGACACCTAGAGGGATTATTACCTTCTTGGATACTCCGGGACATGAAGCTTTTACTGCAATGCGCGCACGTGGTGCACAGGCAACGGATATCGTAATTTTGGTTGTTGCTTCTGATGACGGTGTAATGCCTCAGACAAAAGAAGCTATTGCACATGCTAAAGCCGGTAATGTTCCATTAGTCGTTGCAATCAACAAAATTGATAAACCAGAAGCCAATCCTGAGCGTGTTAAGCAAGAGTTGGTCGCCAATGATGTTATGCCGGAAGATTACGGTGGCGATGTTCCGTTTATTCCTGTTTCTGCAAAAACAGGCCAGGGCATTGATGATCTTTTAGAAAATGTACTCCTTCAAGCAGAAATTTTAGAATTAAAGGCTATTAAAGAAGGCCCAGCGAAGGGTGTTGTTATTGAATCAAGATTAGATAAAGGTAAAGGTGCTGTTGCTTCCGTTTTAGTTCAGTCTGGAACATTGAATCGCGGTGATATTGTTTTAGCTGGAGCTACGTTTGGTCGTGTACGAGCTATGCTTGACGAAAACGGTAAAGCAGTTCAGCAAGCTGGTCCCTCTATTCCGGTAGAAATTCAGGGCCTGTCCGATGTTCCTGCTGCAGGCGATGAAATCATTGTTATCAATGATGAAAGAAAAGCAAGAGAATTGGCTAATTACCGTCAAGGTAAATACCGTGATGTGAAGTTAGCAAAACAACAGGCTGCTAAGCTCGAAAACCTCTTTAGCGACGGTGTAGAAGGGCAGAAGTCATTGATGCTTGTCATCAAGAGTGACGTTCAGGGTTCTCAGGAAGCCTTGGTTCACGCTCTGACAAAACTTTCTACAGATGAAGTGAGAGTTTCTGTGGTCCACGCTGCAGTTGGCGGTATTAGTGAATCCGATATTAACCTTGCTATTGCCTCTAACGCAGTGGTGCTTGGCTTTAACGTTCGTGCTGATGCTCAAGCTAGAAAATTAGCTGAATCGAACGGTATTGATATCCGTTACTACAATATTATCTATGACGCAGTAGATGACGTTAAGAAAGCTATGAGTGGTATGTTGGCGCCAGAACGTCGCGAAAACCATATTGGTTTGGTTGAAATTCGTCAGATTATTCGTGTACCTAAAGTTGGTAGTATTGCTGGTTGTATGGTACTTGAGGGTGTTGTTAAACGTAGTTCTCATGCAAGACTTCTACGCGACAATGTCATTATCTGGACGGGCGAAATCAACTCCTTGAGACGCTTTAAAGATGATGTCAAGGAAGTTAAGGCCGGTGCCGAATGTGGTCTTTCTTTGAAGGCTATGGATGATATTCAAGAAAGAGATAAACTTGAAATCTTCGAAGTAGAAGAAGTCGCTCGTACGCTTTAATATACCTATTAGAAAAACAGAAGAGCCGAAAGGCTCTTTTGTTTCCTTGGCTAAAGAGGAGAAAAATATGTTGAAGGTTGCAAAACCTGGACGTTCTAACCGTATTGCGGATCAAATCCAGCGCGATTTAGCTAAATTGATTCCTCGCGAAGTGAGTAATCCTGCGGCTGGTCTCGTCACCTTAACTGGAGTAACCATTACTCCAGACTATGCTCATGCAACGGTGTACTTTACGTCCATCGGTTCAACAGCAGAGGCATCTACGAAAGCTCTGAACAGCGCCGCTCCGATGTTACATCAACGAATTTTTAAACTTTTGCATATTCATACCGTTCCACAATTGCACTTTGTTTACGATACAAGTATTGACAGAGGCTTTGAAATGGATGAGTTGATTCGTCAAGCAAGAGCCGAAGATGCCGAAAAGGTTAAGGTTGACTAGAAAGTGAATCAAAAAAAAGAAAAAAAAAGGGTTGATGGAGTTTTCTTACTCGATAAACCTGTAGGCCTTTCTAGCAATACAGCATTACAAAAGGTCCGTAGACTACTAAATGCAAAAAAAGCGGGACATACCGGGACACTGGATCCGTTAGCTAGCGGTTTGTTACCTTTGTGCTTTGGAGAGGCCACAAAATTTTCTGCAGATCTGTTAGACGCGGAAAAAGAATATTTGGCAGAAATCTATTTTGGTCAAAAGACTGAGACTGGTGACTCAGAAGGGGGTGTTGTAGAAACAAAATCGGTTTGTTTCACTCAAGAGCAACTAAAACGAGGATTAGAAAAGTTTATTGGAGAGATCGAACAGGTTCCTCCTATGTACTCAGCCTTGAAAAAAAATGGAGTACCACTTTATAAAATTGCGAGAAGTGGTGAAACAATCGAAAGAGCGCCTCGTAAGGTAGTAATATCTCGCATGGATTTGCTTCAATTTGATTTGCCTAAAGCTGTGATTCGTGTGGCTTGTTCCAAGGGAACCTATATTCGGGTTTTGGCTGAAGACATTGCACAGGCATTGGGAACCGTTGCACATTTAACAGCCCTTAGACGAGTTCGAGTTGGAGACGTCAAGATTTGTGATGCTGTGACTTTAGATCATTTTGAGAAGATTTCTGAAGAAGAACGCGTTCAAATGTTGGCACCGGTGGATAAACTGATTTCTTCGTTACCGAAGATTATGCTTTCGGAACAACAGACAGAGCGATTCCATCATGGACAAAAAATTATGCTCGAACCTCAAGAATGTTTTGGTCGTGTTCGAGTTTATGGCTTGTTTGGTTCCTGTGTGAAACTTATGGGAACAGCACAGCTCAGCAACACCGGTTTTTTAATTCCGGAAAGATTAGTAACTTTTGAAGTTTAGATAAAAGATATGACTCGAGCACTTAGAAATGTAGCTATTATTGCTCACGTAGACCATGGTAAAACTACGATGGTGGATCAGCTTCTTCATCAGGCTGGAACGTTCCGTGAAAACCAGGCGGTTGAAGAACGTGTGATGGATAGCAATGATATTGAACGAGAACGTGGTATTACCATTCTCGCTAAGAATTGTGCCGTTGACTATAACGGTGTCCATATTAATGTTATTGATACTCCGGGACACGCTGACTTTGGTGGTGAAGTAGAACGTGTTCTTTCGATGGTAGACGGTGTTCTGTTGTTGGTTGATGCTGTAGAAGGACCGATGCCCCAGACTCGTTTTGTAACCAAAAAGGCACTTGCTTTAGGTTTAAAACCTATTGTCGTTATTAATAAGATCGACCGTCCAGGCGCTCGTCCTGATTGGGTTATTAACCAAACGTTTGACCTTTTTGATAAGTTGGGTGCTACGGACGAACAGTTGGATTTCCCAGTTATCTACGCTTCCGCATTAGAGGGTTTTGCTGGTGAAACAGATGACGTAGAAGAATTGAAGAAGATTGGCAACATGAAGGCCATCTTTGACAAGATTATTGAGTATGTTCCAGTCCGCGAAGATAATATTGATGGTCCATTACAGTTACAGATTTGCTCATTAGATTATTCAAGCTATGTTGGCAAAATTGGTATTGGCCGTATCAATCGTGGTCGTTTAAAGCCAATGCAAGAAGTACTTGTTATCAATGGTCCTGGAGCAGAACCAAAGCGCGCTAAGGTTAACCAAGTATTGATGTTCAAGGGCTTGGAACGTCGAGTCGTTGAAGAAGCTTCTGCCGGTGACATTGTTCTGATCAACGGTATCGAAGAGATTGGTATTGGCTCTACGATTTGTGCTACTGATACTCCAGATGCATTACCTTTGCTCCATGTTGATGAACCAACATTGATCATGAACTTCCACGTGAATACTTCACCTCTTGCTGGAACTGAAGGTAAGTTTGTGACTAGCCGACAGATTCGTGAACGCTTAGAAAGAGAATTGAAGTCAAACGTTGCTATGCGCATGAAGCCAACTGACAACGAAGGCGTTTTTGAAATTGCTGGTCGTGGTGAATTGCATTTAACCATTCTCATTGAAAACATGAGACGTGAGGGCTACGAGTTAGCAGTATCTCGCCCACGTGTGGTTTATCGTACGATTGATGGCGTTAAGTGCGAACCATTTGAAACTTTAACCGTCGACGTAGAGGAAGTCCATCAGGGTCCAATTATGGAAGAATTGGGACGTCGTAAGGGTGATTTACAGGATATGCAACCTGACGGTAAGGGACGTGTACGTCTTGAATATCGTATTCCAGCTAGAGGCTTGATCGGTTTCCAAAATGATTTCTTGACGATGACTCGTGGTACTGGAGTTATGAGTCATGTGTTTGATAACTATGGTCCAGTGAAATCTGGTGACTTGGGTGAACGTCGTAATGGAGCCATCATTTCACAAGATGACGGCAATGCCGTTGCTTACGCTTTGTGGAAGATTCAGGAAAGAGGTCGTTTGTTTATTAGTCCGGGCGCCGCTATCTACGAAGGTATGGTCATTGGTATCCATTCTCGAGACAACGATATTGTGGTTACCCCAATTAAGGGCAAGCAACTTACCAATATTCGTGCATCGGGAACCGATGAGGCGATTCGCTTAGTACCACCGGTTCAACTGACCCTTGAAGGTGCTGTTGAGTTTATTAACGATGATGAATTGGTTGAAATTACTCCTAAGACCATTCGTATTCGTAAGCGTTGGTTGAAAGAGTTTGAACGTCGCCGAGCCGCTCGTGGAGATGAACGAATTGGTCCAGGCATCTAATTCTCTCTGTCCATGTGGTTCAGGTAAGAATTACGAAGATTGTTGTAAACCTCTCCATTGTGGGAGGTTTGCAACATCTGCGGAAGCACTAATGCGTTCTCGCTATAGTGCTTTTGTTTTACTACTGGATCGTTACTTACTTGAAACCTGGCATAGCAAAACCAGGCCAGAGTCTTTGGACTTTGAACCAATTAAATGGTTGGGGCTGAAAGTGGTTTATGCTGAGCAAGTAAGTGATACTGAAGCCTACGTTGAATTTGTCGCTCGAGGCCGTGTTGCCGGGCGTGGATTCAGACACCATGAGTTGAGTCGATTTGTTTTTGAGAATGATCGTTGGTATTACGTTGACGGGAAAATGTTTGAAAAGTAAGTTTCTGTACTTTCTGAAAATATCTATATTAGGTTTTGTTTGAAATGATCGAAAAAGAATCTTGGAAATTTTGTGTTGCACCAATGTTGGATTTAACCGACAGACACTGCCGATATTTTCATAGACAATTGACGAAAAAAGCACGTCTGTATTCTGAGATGGTTACTACGGGTGCTTTGATTCATGGTGATAAAGCAAGACACTTAGATTTTTCAGAAGCAGAACACCCTGTTGCCTTGCAACTAGGAGGAAGCGATCCGACTGAACTCGCTTTTTGTGCGAAATTAGGTGAGCAATGGGGATATGACGAAATCAATCTCAATTGTGGTTGCCCAAGTGAAAAGGTACAAAAGGGGGCTTTTGGTGCTTGCCTTATGCAAGAAACTCAGGTTGTTATCGATTGTGTTAAAGCAATGCAGGATGCTACAACCTTACCCGTAACGATTAAACATCGCATCGGAATTGACGATAATGAAGACTATGGTTTTGTACGAGATTTCGTTGGTAATTTGTTTGCTAACGGAGTTAGAGTTTTCATCGTACATACTAGAAATGCGTGGTTAAAAGGTCTTTCTCCAAAAGAAAATAGAGAAATACCACCATTAAGAAGACAAATTGCCTACCAACTTAAAAAAGACTATCCAGAAGCAGTATTTGTGATTAATGGTGCTCTAAAAAGTCTTGAAGAAGTTGAAACTGAGTTGAAGTTTATTGATGGTGCTATGGTAGGTCGAGCTGCTTACTACACCCCCTGGTTGCTTGCAGATGTTGATGCTCGACTTTACGGTAGCAATATAGAACCGGTAACAAGAGAACAAGTTATTGATTCTATGACAGAATATTTAAAAAATACTGCCATGGATTTCCATGCTCTTAGAGCGACCTGTCGTCATATGCATGGGTTGCTTACAGGACTAGCGGGAGCAAAAACTTGGAGAAGACTTCTCAGTGAAGCGAGAACTATTGAAGAAGAAGGTTCCGAGATTTTTCATTATGCCTATGCTAGAGCAGGATGGGCTGACCAAAAAGATCCTCTAAAAGAGGATGAAATGTGGTCCTACTAAAATAATGAGATCCTTTAAATTTAAGTTAATGAAGCGATAAAGGTCTTGGTTGCTTGATTAATTTTATTCAAGGGAATTCCCGTTACTCCAAGAACGATTGTTTTTTCAGAAATCTGTTTTAAACAAATCCCTTTCGATTGCATTGATGTCACAAAGTCCACAGGGAATGTTCCTTGCTGGAGTTCAAGAAGAAGTGCAAGTCCAGAGGGAGCTTCTTGTATCAAAAATAAATTAGGTGCTAATTGTTCAATTAGCTTTTTTAGACTAAACATTTTGTGAGTGCATTGATTTCTTAATGCTTTAACATGTCGGGGAAGATAGCCTGAATTTAAAAAATCCGATAAAGCTAGCTGTTCCAATGTAGAAGCAGATTGGTTATAAAAACGAATCTTCTGATCTAGATTTTGAATCAGGGACAGAGGAAGAACCATGAAACTGATTCGAAGCGTTGGTGTTAATAGTCTAGAAAATGAACTCAGATAAACAATGTTAGCGGAGGGATTCATACCTTGTAGTGACGATGCCGCTTCACTATGATTGCGAAATTCGCCTGTGTAATCATCTTCTAAAACAATCTGATTGTTTTCTTGAATTGTTTTTAAAAATTGAATTCGTTCTGTGGATGTCAAACGTCGTCTGCCACCGTTAATTTCAGAACCAATATAGATAACTCTAGCCTTGATCTTTTTTAATTGCTGTAATTGAAAATACTCAATGGTCCAACCGTGATTTTTAAAGATAATCTCTAATTGAGGAAATCCCTTTCCTTCAAACGCAATATGCTTATCCTCTTGTGGTAACAAATTAATAAGGATGGGAATCAGCGCTTGCATACCTGATGCAATAACTACTTGTTTGGCAGAGCAACTAACTCCTCGGGCATTAAAAGCATATTTAGCAATGGCATTTCGTAAACAGAACTCGCCCTGTGGATTTCTATAGGCACTAAATATCGTATTGGATTTGGTAGCACGGTGAATTGCACGGCGCCAAAGTGTAATCGGGAATATTTCTTTATCTACCGCACTATCTCGAAAATCAAAAAGAATTGGAGTGTTGTTTTCTAATTGATTTTCGTAAAAATTTTGATTTAAAGCTAAACCTAAATCAGCAACGAAATAACCACTTTTATTTTTAACTGTTAGGTATCCATTACAGACAAGATGTCGTAGTGCATTTTCGACGGTGGGTTTAGATATAGCGAGCGTTTTTACAAGATTTCGTATGCTAGGTAATTTAAAACCAACTTGAAGTTTTCCATCTCGAATACCAGAAATGATGAACGCTTCTAACTGTTTATACAGCGGAGTTTTTGATTTCACATCAAACTGTAATTCAGAAAAAAACATAATCTGTCTAGTAATAAATAAAAGAAACTGTATATAAAAACAATGACAAATGCTGTCAAAATAATTTGACCTTAATTTTATAACTAAATTTTTGGAGAATTAACATGACAGATAGATGTCAAATTAATAAAGACCTTGCAAAAATGCTTAAAAACGGTGTCATTATGGATGTGACGAACGCTGAACAGGCGCGTATTGCTGAAAAAGCGGGTGCTGTAGCCGTAATGGCTCTTGAACGAGTCCCTAGTGATATACGTCGTGATGGTGGCGTTGCTCGTATGAGTGATCCGGTCTTAATCAAGGAAATTAAATCTGCTGTGAGTATTCCGGTGATGGCAAAAGTTCGTATTGGGCATTTTGTTGAAGCAGAAATACTTCAAGAGTTAGGTATTGATTACATTGATGAAAGTGAAGTTTTAACACCAGCGGATGAACAGCATCATATTTATAAGCACGACTTCAAAATTCCATTTGTTTGCGGTGCTCGAAACCTAGGAGAAGCGCTTCGTCGAATCGGAGAAGGCGCATCTATGATTCGTACTAAGGGTGAGGCTGGTACCGGTAATGTAGTAGAAGCGGTTCGTCACATGAGAACCATGATGGTACAGATTCGTCAGCTTCAAAATATGCCGTACGATGAACTTATGAGTTTTGCAAAAGAAAATGGAGCCCCTTTTGAGTTGATTAAAAAAGTTGCCGAAGAAGGAAAACTGCCAGTTGTTAACTTCGCTGCGGGTGGTATCGCCACTCCTGCCGACGCCGCTCTCATGATGCGTCTCGGAGCAGAAGGTGTTTTTGTTGGTTCTGGTATTTTCCGTAGTGGCAATCCTCAAAAGCGTGCCAATGCTATCGTTATGGCAACGACTTTCTATAACGATATTAAGAAGATTGCTGAAGTATCTGAAGATTTAGGACTACCTATGTCCGGTATTGATGTTAGAAATTTAAAAGAAAATGAAACCTTCGCACAGAGAGGTTGGTAATGCAATGTGTTGGAGTTCTCGCACTGCAAGGCTCTTTTGCTGAGCATTTACATTCGTTAAGTGATATTGGCGTAAAGGCGCTTGTTGTACAAAATAAGGCAGACCTAGAAAGGGTGGATCGTCTTATTATTCCTGGTGGAGAAAGCACAACTATTGGAAAAATTCTACGAGATACAGAGCTTTTTTATCCGTTAAAAGAGAAAATTCAAAATGGTATGCCGGTGTGGGGAACTTGTGCTGGATGTATTCTTTTAGCAAAACAGGTTCAGTCTGGTGTACCACAGTTGGAATGCATGAATATTCGGGTTGAACGTAATGCCTATGGAAGTCAGTTGGATAGTTTTTCTACGCAAGAGATGATACCGGTAATTTCTAATAAACTATTGAATTTAATTTTTATACGAGCCCCTAAAATACGATCGGTTTTTGGACATGCTCAAGTACTGTGTCAAGTGCGAGGAGAAATTGTTGCAGTAAGAGAGAACTCTATGTTCGTTACCACGTTTCATCCCGAATTGGCAGACGGAGGAGATTTTCATCAGTATTTCTTGCAAATATGATTTGATTTCAAAGGACATCCGATTCGAGGTGTTCGGTTGTCCTTTGATTTAGCATAATTTTATTGAATTGCTTGAGCGATGAACCGAGCCGCGGTTTCATTAAACATATAACGCTCGGTCTCGATCTGCGCTCCTTTCTTTATAAATTTTCCAGGTCTAAATACTCGATCTCCTTTTGTTGGAGCGATAAATGCAAATTGAGCTTTATTTTTCTCGTACAACTTTATGCCATAGTCACGAGGATCAATATTATCTGGAATATTGAGCACAACAGCAGAATGTTGAGAGGTTTTAATAAAATTCCAGCTTCCTTTCGTAATTACCTTGTCATTGAGTGGACGACAGAATAAGGTATCCTTACGAACGGGAATAATTTTGAAGGTTCCGTTTTGCTTACTATTTTTGTTTCGAGTAAATAGGATTCCAAAAGCCTGTGCGTTTGCTCGATTTTCAAAAGAAAAACAAAATGGAACCTTACTAAAATTTTCTATTAGTTCATTTGTATTGCGAGCATTCGTGAAAGACTCTCTAACCGGAAGAACTAGTTGATTATCAAAAAATTTAATGGTAGGCATATAAGCTATCGATCCTTCAGGGAAGTTTTGATAGACATCTAGTTGAGCGAAATTATTACTCTTTAAAGGTAAAAAAGTAGATATAGGAGAGCCACTGATATCGTAGGCTTTTAGTTGCAAATTGATTTTAGTTGTTTTTTTCCCTTTACCATACTGAAATTGTATGTAATTTCCATCCTTTGAAAAATGAACTTGATCCGGAGTTGTAAGGTTCCTTTTTTGATTTTGGATTGTAATCGAACTTGCACCAAGCTGTGATACTAAAGGGTGTCCATCAATTTTTTCGTATTTAAAATGATATTGAGTTTTCTTTTATTGCTCCTGTACGGACCAAGAAGATAGTTTTGTACCATCAAAAGACCATATTCTTTGATTAAGAACAATTTGTTTTGTCGTTTTGTCCAACAAAATAGGAGAATGATCTGAATGATCCTTTGAAGAAAAACTTAGAAAACTGGCATATACCGGAATACAGGAACAGGTTGCGATCGAAAAAACAACTAATGAAGAAGCAATTTTTAGGAAGTTCATAAAAACCTTTAGGATCTTTTGCGAATACTTAAAAATATACACTGATACACTAGGAATGATTTAAATAAATAACTAAATAGGTATCAATTCATTATCGAGCGACCAAGAGATGAATCCCTCAAACGACACAGAATTGCTCCTGTAAATTATTTCAAAAGAGCTCTGTTCCTTCCTTTACACTCTGTAGCTGTCTCCCTGGTCGGTATACAGTAATGTAATAAGCGACCCAAGATAGCGAGTGTGGCTATGGAATCACCAGAAATGAGCCCCATTCACCTGGTGAACGGTTACTCGTAATGATCGTACTTTTGCTTTCGTAACGACGATTGATTAATTGACATAGTAAGTGAGGAGCACTCGGAAAAAACAGTAAATATCTGAGTTCATCAATGATTAAAAGCTTCAACTTATTTAATTCGTTGAGTTTGGTTTGAAGATTTCTTTCTGACACATAAAATGAGAAAAACTCTACTCAAGATATCCCCAAGTAGAGTTTTTGGTTAGTTTGGAAAAGAGATTAACTATTTAACGTAGTTTTTGAATGAACTTGTTGAAGTTCACCATCTTCCACTGTTACGGGTTTTTTAATTCGTTTTCTACCCAACTTAACTTTCTTTTCTGTATGAATTGGAGCTGTAGCCGTTTTTTTCGTGCTGACAAGTTCCAATCCAGCTTCTTCAAGTGAGGCGCCAAAATCTACAGTTTTTTGTGTAGTAATTTCCTTAGCAACTTCTTTTTCGACAGAAACTGGTGTGGTTGGTACTGTTTCTTGAGTAGAAACGAACTTTTCTACCATTTCTTTGGACTCAACAACCGTCTTAACAGATTGAGTTTCCGTTTTTTCTTGCGTTTCTTGATCTACCTTCTTTGTATTTTGTGAAGATTTTTCTACATCAATAGAACTAATCGATAAATTCGGAATACTAATCGCAATAGTTTCCTCTGTGACCGGTTGTTCAACAACTCGAGCACTTTCAGGATGTGGTGTGTGAACAATTCCTGTTTCAGGAGCAACCGCATCTTCTAACGCAGTGACTACAGGAGTAATAGCTACCGGTGGTTTTCCATTAGTGTCAGATGTACGGTGATCTCGTCTTAGGTTACGTCTACGACGTCGACTACGTGGTTCTGTTGTTGTAGACAATGCTTCTTGAGAAGTTACTACTCGAACAATTTCATTTTCTGCCGATACTTTTTCTACCATGGGTTTAGATGTATCTGGCTTGTTCTCTACAGTCAATTTTTCTTTTGTAGAGGAACGTTCTTGCGTCTTCAAGTTTTCTTGGTTAGCCATTTCTTTCTTCTGATTTAAAGTAGAAGATGTGCTTACCATAGATTCTTGAATAGCTACCTCTTGATTTTCTCTACGATTTTGACGTTTAGAGGATTTTTCAGTTGAAAAATCTTGAGAACGTTTTACGTTACGACGATTATTCGTCGTAACTGCTCTTTCTACAGTTTCTTGATTACGATCTACAACTTCCGTACGATCACGACGATCATTTCCTCGACGAGAGTTCGTGTTTTTTTGATCGTCACGATTACGTTTGAGACGTCGATCACGAGGATTTTCTCTTTCTGAACGAGTATTCTTCTTGGGTTTACTTTCAACTGTTTTTTCACCCATGAAGAAGCCGAGAATCTTTTCCCAAAGAGTCTTTGCTTTAGGTTGTTCTTCTTTTTTCTTTGAGTTGTTTCGTTCTGGTTCTACATGCTTTGGAGCATCTTCTCTTGCCGGAAGTCCCTTGATTACAGGAACTTGTTTAGGACGATCAGACTGTTGAGCAGGAAGAGCCCTTGTATAAGGATCTGTTTGCTCTTGGGAAATTTCTTCTGTACGACTATAACTCGGGGTAGAAACTTCAAGTCGTTCATCATCGGTTCTCAGTCGTTCAACATGGTAGTGAGGAGTTTCTAAGTTCTTGTTGGGAATTAGAATCACATTGATGTGATGACGACTTTCAATTTTCGCAATATCTTCTCTCTTTTCATTTAAAAGATAGGTGCCTACATCAACAGGAACCTGAGCCTGCAGTGCTGCAGTACCATCCTTCAGTGCTTCTTCCTGAAGAATACGAAGAATCTGAATCGCACTTGATTCTGTATCACGGATTACACCAACACCGTTACAGCGAGGGCAAGTGATGTGGCTACCTTCATAAAGAGAAGGGCGCAATCTCTGTCGTGATAATTCCATTAAACCAAAGCGAGAAATCTTTGCTAATTGAACTCGTGCTCGGTCATAGCGAATAGCTTCTTTGAGTCGTTGTTCAATGTCACGTTGATTTTTTGGATCTTCCATATCGATGAAATCGATAACGATGAGTCCTCCTAAATCTCTTAGACGCATTTGACGAGCAACTTCATCCGCCGATTCGCAATTCGTTCTATAAGCTGTTTCCTCAATATCAGTACCACGAGTTGCTCTAGCCGAGTTCACATCAATAGCGACCAGTGCCTCTGTATGGTCAATAACAATCGCACCACCGGAGGGAAGAGGGACGGTTCTAGAGTAAGCCGTTTCAATTTGATGTTCAATCTGGAATCGAGAGAATAAAGGAATGTCATCCGTATAACGTTTAACCCGACCGACCATATCAGGCATGACGTGTCCCATGAACTGTCGAGCTTGCTCATAAATGTCATCGGTATCGACAAGGATTTCACCGATTTCTGGTTGGAAATAATCTCGAATAGCACGAATAACGAGATTGCTTTCTTCAACAATGAGGAATGGAGCTGGATTGACTCGCTTTAATGCCTGACCGTTAGCGTCGTGTGAAACTGAGACATAGTTTCCCTGTCTGTCTTCGTACTGAGGCGCTGCAGCTTCTGAAATGGCATTCCAGAGTTTAATTAAATAATTTAAGTCCCACTGAAGTTCTTCTACCGATCGACCGATACCTGCAGTTCGAGCAATTAAGCTCATGCCACGAGGACACTGGAGTTTTTCCATTGTTTCTTTCAGTTCTTGGCGTTCTTCGCCTTCAATACGGCGACTAACTCCACCACCTCTAGGATTATTCGGCATCAAAACCAAATAACGACCGGCAAGAGAAATGAATGTTGTAAGGGCGGCTCCCTTGTTCCCTCGTTCTTCTTTTTCTACTTGTACGATAAGTTCTGCACCTTCAGAAATTGCTTCCTTGATAGAGCAGTTTCTGACATCAACACCTTCATTGAAATATTGACGAGAAATTTCTTTAAATGGTAAAAAACCATGTCTTTCTTCGCCATAATCAACGAAACAAGCTTCAAGAGAAGGTTCAACTCGAGTAACGATACCCTTATAGATGTTGGATTTACGGTGTTGATTCGCTGCTGATTCGATATCAATATCGATCAACTGCTGTCCGTCGACTATGCTCACACGCAATTCTTCTTGGTGTGTGGCATTAAAAAGCATGCGCTTCATCAAGCACTCCTCAACCACTGTCGCGGGTTATTAGCGTGCTGGATGATTTTGTTTAAAAACAAAAGGTTAAGTACTGGATCAACACGAACACCACCCTCCTAGTGAAAAAAGGATCAAGGAAGGTGGTTTCGTGTGATAGGACGAATTCCGGGCGGAAAAGGACATATCCTTTAAAGGATCCATTTTTATCCAATTCATCGGCATCATCGGAAGGTGTCCTATCAACCAATACATGCTACGAATAAATTCTTAGCACTTTAATTAATCAATACATTCGTACGCAATCCAATCAATGGAAGCGTAAAGTTTTTAAACTAAATCTGTTCCAACAGTGTACCGTTTCAACGGCACGTCCTTTGCTTTACCTCAACAATCATGCCAGATTGGAACGAAAGCAAAGCGATCATTAACATTCTTTCCTTAAATTAGCTATTGAGAGCCTTTATTTTTCCGACTTTTTAATTACAGAGTCCTCATCAGGCTACAATCAACGCCAAAACGAGATTTTATTCCATCGTTTGTTTAGGTCTTTTCCTAGTGACAAAATAAAAACCCTCTAATATGAGGGCAGGAAGCAAAAACCTCAGTCGGAATTCTAAAGCAAATGAAAGACTCACGCCAATTAAAGAGAACGATTTCAGCGTCCAATACAGGTTTGGAACGAAAAAAACGAACTAGAAGTGGTAAAGAACTTTTAGCTAAATTGAATGTAGATTTATTGAAAGATAAGAAAAAATCTGAGAAAGAAACAAAAAATTACAACAAAGTACGGTTTCAAAAGATTACAGAAGCCTCTGATGGACAACGGCTCGATAATTTTTTGTTTGGTTTTCTCAAAGGAGTACCAAAGTCTCATATCTATCGTGTTATTCGCAATGGGGAGGTTCGTATCAATAAATCTAGAGCGAAAGCAGAGACTAAATTAATATTGGATGACGTAGTTCGAATTCCTCCGATTACGTGTTCTGAATCAAAACCAGTAGAAACGCCAGCTTTTGTTGATAGTCCTGTCATTCTCTATGAAGATGAACATCTTTTAGTCGTTGATAAGCCAGAAGGACTGGCAAGTCACGGAGGTAGTGGTATCTCGTATGGTTTGATTGAGCGAATGAGGGCAACAAGACCAGAAGCAACTTTTTTAGAGTTGGCACATCGTTTAGATCGAGATACTAGTGGTGTCATCGTAATGGCTAAGACTCGAAAGTGTCTTGTGCGTTTACATGAGATGATGAAAAATGGTGAAGTTCATAAAACCTATCGTACTTTGGTAAAAGGTGATTGGGTTAATGATCGTCAACATATCAAAGAACCCTTATATAAATATTTGACCACTCAGGGTGAGCGACGCGTAAGAGTAGATTACGACAAAGGATTACCTTCGCATTCAATTTTTAATTTAATAGAGCGTTTTGGCTCCGTGTCTTATCTAGAAGTGGTTCTTAAAACAGGTCGAACTCATCAAATTCGTGTACATGCTTGCTCTCAAGGACATCCGTTAGTGGGCGACGATAAGTATGGAGATTTTGACTTTAATCATGATGTAGAAAAAGGAATTTTAGGTATTCCTTTTAAGCGAATGTATTTACATGCATGGAAGTTAGAGTTTAAGCATCCTATTTCTGGTGACAGTCTTTGTATTGAGTGTCCAGAAACTCAAGAGTGTCGAAACCTTATCAATGTCTTGAGACAAGGCCTATGAAATATTCAGTCGTTGCATTTGATTGGGATGGAACATTGGCAAACTCAACGGGGGTGATTGTTGAGAGTCTTCAATACGCAAATCAACAAATGGGTTTAAATCCTGTTTCCGAACAAGAAGCAAAAAGTGTCATTGGCTTGTCACTTTTTAATATGTTGACTCATTTGGTTCCAGAGCTACCGGAAGAGAAATATTCAAAATATCTTGAATACTACGTGTCTTACTATCTAAAACTAGAGGATTCTATTGAACTGTTTGAAGGTATTTTCCCTTTACTAGAAATACTTAAGAATTCGGGTATAAAAATCGCTATTGTGACGGGTAAAAGTCGCAAAGGTGTCGATCGCATCCTAAAACGGATGGAATTGCTTAATTTTTTTGATGCAACCTACTGTGCAAGCGAATATGCTTCAAAGCCGGATCCTATGATGTTAAATGCTTTATTGAGGGAATTTAATGTAACTGACAATCACGTTTTGATGGTAGGAGACGCTCTTTATGATATTCAAATTGCACATAATGCGAATTGTGATTCTGTTGCGGTAACTTACGGAGCGGGAAGTCTCGAGCAACTCGCTCAAGCCCAACCAACTTATCTGGTTCATAGTGTAAGCGAGTTGCGAAAATTACTTTTATCGGCTTGCTAAAAGACCAAAAATAGTCGGAAGCTTAGGAAGGTCTTGTATTTTTTTCCATTCAGAAGCTTTCATGGTTCGAATGGATTGTGCAGATCCCGTGATATCTACGGCCACTAAAATCCGTGTGTTAGGAGCACAATACTTTACTAAGTCTCTTAGAAGACCGGTATTTCGATAAGGAGTTTCGATGAAAAGCTGTGTTTCTCCTGCTCCTTGCATACTTTGTTTTTCTAAAGCTCGAATGGTCTTACTTCTTTGTGGTTCTTTAATCGGTAAATATCCACAGAAGCGGAAATGTTGACCATCGAGTCCAGAAGCCATCAGAGCAAGAATGATAGAACAGGGACCCACGAGCGGTACCACAGAAATCCCTCGATCTTGTGCTTCGGCAACAATTTGTGCACCGGGGTCGGCTATGCCCGGGCATCCAGCCTCACTAATAATTCCGACGTCATTACCCTGTAGGAGAGGGTTTACGTATTGAATGATTTTTGCTGGATCCGTGTGATGACCAATTTCAATAATAGTGAGTTCAGCAATCGGTTTGGGATGCTTTATTTCTTTTAAGAAAGCACGGGCAGACTTAGCATTTTCAACTAAAAAAACAGACAGCTCCCGCGTTACTTCTAGTACTTGTTGCGGAAGTGCTTGGTTGAGTGTCCCATCAGCGATAGGGACTGGAATCATATAAAGTTGGCTCATTTTAGAATAGTAGACAATGGAGAAACACCTACTTTTGCTAGCATTTCGGAGACTCGAATAAGAGGTAGGCCGATGATAGCAGTCGGATCTGTTGATTGGTATTCTCGAATAAGAGAGATACCTAGTTTTTCAATTTTTGCCGATCCCGCACAATCAAAGGGTTCTTCTAATTTTAGATAGGTATCAATAGATTCTTCAGAAAGGTTACGAATAAAAAGGGTCGTTTGAACTTCATCTAATTCGTAAGAACCATCTGGAGCCACGATGCAAATGCCCGAGTGAAATACAACCGATTTACCACTCATAGTCATTAATTGTTCTTTTGCTTTTTCGTAAGTATGTGGCTTTCCCAGACTTTTTCCATCTAGGCATAGTACTTGATCACTGCCGATAATGATTTGACCTGGATACATTTTGGCTATAGCAAAGGCTTTTAGTTTTGAAAGCCTTAAAGCTAAGTCTCTAGGGGTTTCATTAGGACAAGGGGTTTCGTCAACATCGGGAGAAACACAAGTAAAGGGAACGTGAAGCCGTTCTAACAATTCTCGACGATATGGAGAGCTAGAAGCTAGGATAACTTGAACATTGTTTGTCATAATATGCATATATGGAGAAAAATATGAACGAAGATTTTCTAAAATCAAATGCATATGTGGATGTTTACGAATTGTCTCGGACTAAAGATACGATCTCAGGTCGAGTACTTTTAAGTGACATGCCACGTCTACAGGACTTAATTTTACAGTCTAATAAAGCGTTGCAATTTACTATTTGTGGCATCGTCGGTAAAGAGGGCTGGCCTGGAGCTACTGTGACATTATCTGGTGATGTTCCTCTTGTCTGTAATCGTTGCAATCAACCGATGAGTTTTGAAATGAACCGGGAGGTGGTTTTTAGATTTGCAAAAAGCGAGTCTGAAGCGAATCAGATCCCTATCGAAGAAGATGATGATATTGAGATTGTCGTTGGTAGTACCAAGATGAACTTATTGGAATGGCTCGAAGAAGAGGCTTTGCTTTCATTACCTTTAGTGCCAATGCATCTGGAACAATGTATCGAACCATTACACATTCGTTTAGGTGAAGATGAAGAAAACGAGAAAAAAAATCCTTTTGCACAATTAAAAGAAATGAAGAACTTGAGAAAAGCAGACTAATTGTGTAGAATCCGTTGTTTTCGATGAGTGTCATTGGGGAGGTATATGCTCCGATGACATGATTAAAGTAAATTAACCATTTTAAATCGTGGGGTTACCATGGCTGTTCAGCAGAACAAGAAATCAACTAATAAGCGCGGCAATCATCGTGCTCATGACTTTTTGACAAATCCACCTCTGGCTGTCGAACCGACAACTGGTGAAGTGCATCGTCGTCACCACATCTCTGCTTCTGGTTTTTACCGTGGCAAGAAAGTGATCGACACAAAGTCTGACGCAGAATAATTAATTTCTTTTGATTTGGAGTGGATCCGATAGCCCCACAGCGGACGGCTCACTTCGAAACGAAATGAATAAAAAAGAAAAGGCAACCTCTCGAGGTTGCTTTTTCTTTTTAGAGTTAATTTCGCTTAACTTAGGTTAATCAGCAGTGTTTTGGTTTGTTAAGTTGCGTTATGCTAACTGACAGTTCAATTCGATTGTTTAAAGTATGAAGTATTCTCGGCTTGTTTCAACTGGTAGTTATTTACCAGGCAAACCAATTTCAAATGATGAGCTTGCTCAACGCCTAGCAAAACTAGGAATAGAGACAAGTGATGAATGGATACTAAGTCGTACTGGTATTAAACAACGTTATTTGGTAAATGAGCAATCTCCATTATCGACTGGAGATTTGGCCGTTCGGGCCTCGCGGTTAGCTTTAGAGAAGGCATCGGTTTCTCCTGAAGAGGTTGATCTGATCATTGTTGCTACGACGACTCCAGACCGGATTTTTCCGAGTACAGCATGCTATGTTCAAAATGCTTTAGGTTGTAAGCGAGCTTCTGCCTTTGATTTGCAAGCAGTGTGTTCCGGCTTTGTTTATGCGTTATCCGTTGCTGATTCGATGATTCGTAGTGGTTCTGCGAACTATGTTCTAGTCATTGGTAGTGAGGTACTTTCTAGAATTTTGGATTGGAAAGATCGAACGACCTGTGTGCTTTTTGGAGATGGAGCGGGGGTTGCGCTACTTAAGTCAAGTGATACTCCAGGTATTCTCTCTTCGGTCTTAGGTTCTGATGGGCAGTTTGGAACTGGAGTTTTAGCATCTGATGCTCGAATCGAAGGAGGCCAAATTGTAGGTGATCCGTTTATTAGAATGGATGGTAAGGTCGTTTTCCGTATGGCTGTTGAGAAGTTGTACGACAGTGCGCTTCAAGTTTTAAGTAAAGCTGGCTATACACCAAATGATGTTGATTTATATATTCCTCATCAGGCTAATATACGTATTATGACGATGGTGGCTCATAAACTTGGGATTGATGCAGAAAAGATGATGATTTCACTCGATTCTCACGGCAATACCTCCGCCGCTAGTGTTCCAATTTCCTTGGATAAGGCTATGAATACTAATAAGCTTCGAAAGGGGGCGCTCGTTTTGTTGCAAGGAGTTGGCGGTGGATTTACCTGGGGATCGGTCCTTCTACGTATTTGATTTGTTATATCTAAATATAAGGAAATATTTTGACTAAGAAAATAGCTTTTGTTTTTCCTGGACAGGGAAGTCAGTCCGTTGGCATGTTAGCCAGTTTTGTTGATATTCCCTTAGTGGATCAAATTTTAAATCGAGCCTGTGATACTTTAGGCTTTGACTTAAAAAAACTGATTACAGAGGGACCAGCTGAAGAGCTGAATCTTACGGTGAATACTCAACCGGCTCTTCTTACAGCAAGTTACGCTATGTATTCATACTGGAGAAGTTTAGGTGGTGCTACACCCGATATCATGGCTGGACACAGTCTTGGTGAATATTCTGCTTTGGTATGTGCTGGTGCGCTCAGTTTTGAGGATGGCTTAAGGTTAGTACGATTCCGTGCTGAACAGATGCAACAAGCAGTTCCTGTTGGACAGGGTTCAATGGCCGCGATTCTCGGTCTTCCCGATGAAAAAGTAATCGAAATCTGCAAAGAAGCTTCCGGTTCTGGAGTGGTTGAGGCCGTTAACTTTAATACTCCTGGACAAGTCGTTATTGCTGGTGAAATAGCCCAGCTACAGGACGCAATGCAACGCTGTAAGGATGCCGGTGCAAAACGAGCATTACCATTGAAGGTTTCTGGTCCATTCCATTCTAGTCTGATGAAGCCCGCTGCCAATAAACTAGCTGAACGTTTAGCAGATGTTGAATTTACTGTACCAAGCATTCCAATTTTGCATAACGTAGATGTGAAGACCCGGGATACTGTTGATGGCATAAAGAGTGCTTTATCGGATCAGGTTGCATCTGCAGTTCTGTGGTCAAAAACCATTCTTGAAATGGAAAGCATGGGAATTGAAACGATTTACGAATGTGGTCCTGGAGCCGCATTGACCGGTATGGTTAAGCGTATTACGCCATCTGTATCTTCAAAATCCATTAATACATTAGAAGCCATTGATATGGCTCTTAAAGAGGGTTGATTATGAACGTTTTTACATCAACAGCACTGGAAGGTCAGTGTGTTTTGGTTACTGGAGCTTCCCGTGGCATTGGCGCTGCGATTCTTGAAGCTTGTGCTAAGTCTGGCGCTACGGTTATTGGAACAGCAACAAGTGAACAGGGGGCTAATCGAATTACCGAAAAGATTGCATCTTGGGGAGCTAAAGGGGAGGGTCGCGTATTAAATGTTGCAGATCGCGCTCAAACCGATGAGTTTGTAAAAGCATTGGAAAAAGATTACGGTGCTATAACCGTTTTGGTTAATAATGCAGGCATTACTCGAGACACACTTGCAATGAGATTGAAGGATGAGTTGTGGGATGAAGTGATTGAAACGAATCTTACAGGTTCATTCCGTCTAATTCGAGCTTTAATGCGTGGCATGATTAAGGCGAGACACGGTCGAATCATTAATCTTTCCTCTATTGTGGGTGAAATTGGTAATCCGGGTCAGGCCAACTACGCTGCGTCTAAAGCTGGCTTAATCGCAATGAGTAAGTCTTTAGCTAGAGAGCTTGGTTCTCGTGGTGTGACGGTTAACTGTATTGCTCCTTGTTTTATTGCTACCGATATGACCGCCGCATTATCTGACGAGCAGAAAGATGCTTTAGCAAAACAGATTCCGCTAGCTAAGTTAGGACGAGCTGAGGACATCGCTGCTTCCGTCATTTTCTTAGCTTCTGATGCAGGTTCCTATATCACTGGTCAAGTGATCAGTGTAAATGGCGGAATGTCAATGTGATTTAACGTATAGGTTTTTGTTAAAATCTAAATTTGTCCTTAACTAAGGACGTAACTTTAATCAAGAGGATTCAAATGGAAAACATCGAACAACAGGTTAAGAAAGTCGTTGCAGAACAGCTCAGCATCAATGAAGCTGATATCAAGAATGAAAGTGCCTTTATTGCTGATCTCGGTGCCGATTCTTTGGACACCGTTGAATTGGTGATGGCTCTCGAAGATACATTCGGTATTGAAATTCCTGATGATCAGCAAGAAAAGATCCAGACTGTTCAGGATGCTATCGACTTTATCAAAGCTAACAAATAATTTTCTTTGTTGAAGAGGAGAATCAAATGCGTCGTGTTGTAGTGACGGGCCTAGGAATGGTAAGTCCTTTAGGTAATGATGTATTAACCAGTTGGCAAAATGCCTTGGCAGGAAAGTCTGGCGTTACTCGCATCACGCAGTTTGATGCTTCAGCCTTCGGCTCTCAGATCGCTGGTGAGGTCAAAGATTTTGACGTATCACCCTATCTGAGTCCGAAGGAAGCTCGTCGATTCGACCGCTTTATTCATTTTGGCGTTGCAGCGGGTGTTCAGGCATTGGATGATAGTGGTATTGAGATTACGGAAGAAAATGCTCACCGGATTGGTTGTTCCGTCAGTAGTGGTATTGGTGGCTTGCCTGAAATTTGTCGCAATGACGCCGTATATCTCGAAAAAGGTCCAAGAAGAATCTCTCCATTCATGATTACTGGATCTATCGTTAACATGATTTCTGGACAGCTTTCAATTATGAAAAATTTGAAAGGTCCAAACGTTGCTTATTCAACAGCTTGCTCTACTGGGTTGCATTCCATTGGTGAAGCTATGTGGATGATTAAACGTGGTGATGCTGATGTGATGGTTGCTGGTGGCGCTGAATCGACTGTATGCCCTATCGGTTTAGGTTCATTCGATTCAATGCATGCTCTTTCTCGCAGAAATGATGATCCATCTACTGCATCTCGTCCTTTTGACAAGGATCGTGACGGTTTCGTTTTAGGGGAAGGGGCTGGTGTACTCGTGCTTGAAGAGTATGAACACGCTGTTGCTCGTGGTGCTAAGATCTATGCTGAAGTTCTTGGTTATGGTCTTTCTGCTGATGCAGGGCACATTACAACACCAAATTCTGACGGTCCACGTCGTTGCATGTTAATGGCTCTCGAACATGCAGGAATTCGCGCTGATGAGATTGATTATTTGAATGCTCATGGTACAAGTACTCCTGTAGGTGACGCAAATGAAACCAAGGCAATTCGAGAAGCATTTGGCGATCATGCTTATAAGTTGGTTGTGAATTCTACCAAGTCTATGACAGGTCATCTGCTGGGTGGTGCAGGTGGTATTGAGTCTGTATTTACAGTTCTTGCTATTAAGAATCAAATTTCACCTCCAACTATTAACATTTTTGATCAAGATCCAGCTTGTGATTTAGATTATTGTGCTAATACTGCGCGTGAAATGAAGATTCGCTATGCAATGAAGAATTCTTTTGGATTTGGTGGTACGAACGGATCTATTGTGTTTGGTAAACTCTGATCTACTGTATCGTAATTGAAAGAATTTAGAGGGTTGCTATACAGCAGCCCTTTTCGTATTTTTAAATTACTTGTCCTGATGCATTTGAACTTATTGGTTTAGACGCATCAGGAGAAGGTTCTTGCGGAAGATTATGAAACTCATAAGAAATTTTTCCATCATTGCACATATTGACCATGGCAAGTCGACTCTTGCAGACCGTTTGATTCAGTTTTGTGGTGGCCTTTCTGAGCGAGAAATGGAGTCTCAGGTTCTAGACTCAATGGATCTTGAGCGTGAACGAGGCATTACGATTAAAGCCCAGACGGCCTCTTTAAATTACAAAGCTAAGGATGGTCAAACGTATCAGTTAAATTTGATTGACACACCGGGACACGTCGACTTTAGTTATGAAGTCAGCCGTTCTCTTTCTGCTTGTGAAGGTGCGCTATTGGTTGTGGATGCGACTCAGGGGGTTGAAGCGCAAACCGTAGCCAACTGTTATACCGCAATTGAATTGGGTGTTGAAGTTATTCCTGTTCTGAACAAAATGGATTTGCAAAGTGCGAATCCAGACGAGGCGAAAGAAGAAATTGAAGACGTGATAGGTATTGATGCTACCGATGCTATCGAGTGTTCAGCTAAAACAGGTCTAGGGATCGAAGATATTTTGGAGCGTGTAGTTCAAAATGTTCCTGCACCTCAAGGTGATGCATCTGCTCCATTACAAGCACTGATTATCGATTCATGGTTCGATAATTACGTTGGCGTTGTTATGTTAGTTCGTGTCGTAAATGGTACGTTACGTCCCAAAGATAAAATTCGCCTCATGGCTACGGGTGCATCGCACTTAGTAGAACAGGTCGGTATTTTCACACCTAAGTCTCAAAATAAGACAGAATTAACTGCGGGCCAAGTCGGCTTTGTTGTAGCAGGTATTAAAGAACTACGAGATGCGAAAGTCGGGGACACGGTTACTAACGCTCAAAAACCTGCGGATCAATCTTTACCTGGATTTAAAGAAGCAAAAAGTCAGGTTTTTGCAGGTTTGTATCCAGTTGAATCAAATCAGTATGAGGCGCTACGTGATGCACTGACTAAGTTACAACTGAACGACGCCGCTCTTCACTTCGAGCCTGAAGTCTCACAAGCCTTAGGGTTTGGTTTCCGCGCAGGGTTCTTAGGTTTATTGCACATGGATATTGTCCAAGAGCGACTAGAGCGCGAATACAACATGGACCTGATTACAACTGCTCCGAGTGTTGTGTATGAAGTTCTTCTACGTAACGGAGAAGTGATCCAAGTAGAGAATCCCTCTAAGTTACCCCCAGTTGAAAAAATCGCAGAAATTCGTGAACCGATTGATAACGTGACGATCTTTGTGCCGGATGAGTATGTTGGGGCGGTTATGAAACTTTGTAACGATAAGCGAGGTGTACAAACAAACCTAGCGTATCACGGTCGTCAAGTTCACATTCATTACGATTTGCCGTTAGCTGAAATCGTCTTAGATTTCTTCGATAAATTGAAATCTTTAACGCGTGGTTACGCCTCAATGGACTATGAGTTCAAGGAGTACCGAGCTGCGGATGTGGTCAAAATCGACATTTTGATCAACGGTGATAAGGTTGATGCTTTATCTAGCATTGTTCACCGAGCCAATTCGGTCAGTCGTGGTCGAGATATTGTGTCTAAGATGCGAAGCATTATTCCTAGACAGATGTACGATGTTGCCATCCAAGCTGCGATCGGTGTTAACGTTATCGCTCGAGAAAACGTTAAGGCTTTAAGAAAGAACGTATTGGCAAAATGCTATGGTGGCGACATTACCCGTAAGAGAAAACTGCTTGAAAAACAAAAAGCTGGGAAAAAGCGTATGAAACAAGTCGGAACGGTGGAAATTCCACAGGAAGCTTTCCTGGCTATTTTGAAAGCAGATGAACGGTAAAACAGAAGAGTATTGAAAATGAATTTTCCATTAATACTATTTATTTTGACCATTGTGACCGGATGCTTGTGGATTCTGGATTTCTTTGTTTTAGCACCTAAAAGACGTCAGATTGCGCAGGCAGAGCTTCGTACGTTTGATGCGAACAATGAAGAAGCTCTTCGACGCGGTGAGGCGACGGTTTTATCTGCTCGTGACGCCATTCAACTTCGCCTTAAAGATCGCCCTAAGTGGCTTGAATATACGGCTGGATTTTTCCCAGTTATCTTCTTTATTTTCGTCTTGAGATCGTTTCTTTTTGAACCATTTCGAATCCCGAGTGGCTCTATGATGCCGACTCTTGAAATTGGTGACATGATTTTGGTCAATAAGTACGAGTATGGTCTAAGACTTCCTGTCCTCAATACTAAGGTAATTCCAGTAGGCGAACCACAAAGAGGAGATGTTGTGGTGTTCCGTTTGCCTTCAGACGAAAGTATTGATTACATCAAACGAGTTGTTGGTTTACCAGGAGATAAGATTCGCTATGTTAACAAGCAGTTAACTATTAATGGTGAACCAATCAAGTTAAAAAATGATGGTCAATATTATGACGAAAATCGTCTTTTAGAACTAAATCAATACGAAGAAGTTTTGGGTAAAAATAAACATAGGATTTTAATAGACGGTCGCGTTCCTCCTGTGGCTTATGCTTTACCGAGTCATAACAACATGCAAGCCTGCCAATATATACCGGGTGGTTTAGAGTGTGTTGTTCCTCAAGGTATGTATTTCGTAATGGGTGACAATAGAGATAACTCGGAAGATAGTCGATATTGGGGTTTTGTCCCAGAGAAAAATTTGGTAGGCCGAGCTTTTATGGTGTGGCTGAATTTGTCGAAACCGAGTCGCATTGGCTTCTTTGATTAAGGAAGAAAAATGAAAAGTCTCAATGAGTTAGAGCAAAGACTGGGATATACCTTTAAAAATATCAAACTATTAAAACGAGCCGTGACGCATCGTTCATACGGTGCTGAACATAACGAGAGACTAGAATTTCTAGGTGATTCTGTTTTAAATTGTGTGATCGGAAATGCACTCTTTCAAAAAGAGGATCATTTTGATGAGGGTTCTCTATCTCGAGTACGCGCTAATCTTGTATGTCAGAATGCTCTAGTTGAGGTTGCTGAAATTTTAGGTATTTCTGATTTTCTCAATCTAGGTGAAGGTGAAATGCGTTCTGGAGGAGGACATCGTCCTTCTATTATGGCGGATGCGGTTGAAGCGGTCTTTGGTGCCATTTTTATGGATGGAAGTTTTGAGCAAGCTCAAGCCGTGATTCTCAGGCTGTACGAACCTGTACTGAATAAATTAACTCCGTCTGCGATGAGTAAAGACGCTAAAACACTTTTACAAGAAAAATTACAGTCTGCTCACTATAGCTTACCGATCTATGAAATATGTCGTGTAACGGGAGCTCAACACGATCAAACGTTTGAAGTGTATGTCAAATTACCGGCTTTAGACATTGAAATGCTTGGATGTGGTAAGTCACGCCGACAGGCTGAGCAGGACGCCGCTAGTAAAGCCTTAGCGGATGAAAAGCTTCAAGGACTATTTTAGAGATCTTGATTATGACCAATAGTAATGAGTTTAGAAGTGGTTTTGTTGCGGTAGTGGGTAGGCCTAATGTTGGTAAGAGTACACTGATTAATGCTTTGGTTGGAGAAAAGGTTTCGATTACAAGCAGAAAGCCACAGACGACACGTGATCGTGTGATCGGAGTCCTGACCACAGAAAGTGAACAGTATGTTTTTGTTGATACTCCAGGATTTCAAACGAAACATACTTCTGGTCTTATTAAGCATATGAACCAATCGGTTCGGGCTAGTTTATCGGATGTTGATGCGATTGTTCTCGTTATTGAAGCAACGGGATGGAGGAAAGAGGATGAGGAAGTGTTGCGTCTTATTCCTCAAGATGCCACCAATGTAATTTTGGCTATCAATAAAACTGATGAAATTCATGAAAGAGAAAAAATATTACCTTTGCTAGCTGATTCTCAGAAACGGTTCCCATTTGCTGATTTTGTTCCAATTAGTGCTGAAAAAGGACGTCAGTTAAAGGTACTTTTGAACTGTATTGCAAAACACCTTCCTGAAGGTGAAAAGTTCTATGACGAAGATATTTATACCGATAAGACGCCTCGATTCATCGCTGCGGAAACCATCCGTGAAAAAGCCTTCCGATTACTTGGAGACGAATTACCCTACGGTTGCGCAGTGATGATTGATAAATGGGAAGAAGATGAGAAATTAGCAAAGATTTATGCAACGCTCATTGTCAGTCGAGAAAGTCATAAGGGTATCGTGATCGGTGAAAAGGGTGCAAAACTTCGAGAAATCTCTCGTCTAGCCCGTACGGAAATCGCTCAAATTTTGGATAAAAAGGTTTATTTAGAGGTTTGGGTTCGCGTACGAAAGGGTTGGGGCGATGATGCAAAAATACTTAAAACACTAGGATATGACTGAAAAGGTTCGTGAGAATTTTCGGATAGAAAATCAACCGGCTTTCGTATTGCAGACCTATCCTTGGAGAGAAACGAGCCTTATTGTTGAGATTTTTACTCGCGATTACGGAAGAGTTCCACTGGTTGCTAAAGGAGCTAAAAGACCTGCCTCTAAATTTCGAGGTCTTTTGAATGCTTTTTCTCCGTTATTGGTGAACTTTTCGGGTAAAAACGAAGTAAAGACATTAACGGATGTGAATTGGTTTGGTGTTTTACTCATTCACGAAAAGGCTCTGATGCCAGCCTTTTATTTAAACGAACTAATTGTACGTTTTACAGAAAGATTGGAACCCTACCCAGCTTTGTTTTCTTCATATTCACGTACTCTAAAAGATCTATCTCAAGATGAGACGAAACGAGTTGTTTTACGTTATTTCGAGATGGATCTTTTACAAGCGATAGGGTATGGTTTACCAGAATCGGACTTTTCAAATGAATGGTACAGTTATTCTCAGGGCGAATTCTGTGAAATTACATCTCCTCAGGAAGGACTAGGTGTTCCTGTGAGGGGAAAAACGTTACGTCAGTTAGCGATGCGTTCTTTATCCGTTGGGCAAGAAGAAAAAGAAGCTCGATCATTAACGCGAGAGATGATTCGCTATCACATGGAGGATAAATCGCTTAATACTCGCCGTATTATGGAAGAGCTAGCGCGACTGTGATCTTTTAAAGGAAAGAAAAATTGAAAATAGAAAGAATTTTTCATTTTAAAGAATGGCTTATTAATTCTTGTGTGTTTACACAGAGTCTAGCAATGTCTTTAGGGAAAAATTATGCGAATTTTTTGGGACGTGCATCGCGTCAAGAAATGTTCTATTTTCTAATATTCTTATTTCTTTATTATTTAACTTTCTATTATGTTTTAACGACGTGCGTTGAAAGTATTCTTATCTTTTTTGTATTGCTTTTGCTTGGCTGGCTTTGGGTTTCTGTTCCATTTCTATCGATCTGTATACGCCGACTAAGAGATTCCTCTCAAAATTATCTATGGGCTGTATTGCTACAGTTCGGTGTGTTTTATTTATTGATTGTGCACTTACTTTATTTGGATTTAGGTCTTGTACCCTATCTTGTTGTCTTTGGGGTAAGTTTGTTATCACTAGGCTTTCTATTTTGCCGGTCTAAATAAGAAGGTGTTAGATGGTTGCTGGATTAGGTTGCGATATTGTCGAAATTGATCGAATTCAAAAAGCGTATTCTGATCGCGGGAAAAGATTTGCAGAAGTTGTACTTTCCGAAGAAGAACTGAAGGTTTTTGAAGAGCGTTATACACTAAGTCCGGAACGGGGAATTCGTTATATTGCCGGTCGTTGGGCCGCTAAGGAGGCTTTTTCTAAAGCAATGGGAACCGGAGTTCGAGGAGTCGTTCGGCTCCGAGATATTAGTGTTCTCAATAATGAACTTGGTGCACCTTATTTGAAATTTTCTGGTGCGTTAGAGGCTGAAATAAAAGAGAAAAGATTAAGATTTTTTCTATCGATTAGCGACTCTACTACGGTGAGTATGGCGTTTGTTGTTAGCGAAAGGATTGATTAATCATGGATAAAGTAGAACGACCTTTAGGTCCCCTTGTAGTTGATATTAGTGGTACTACCTTAACGGATGAAGAGGCGAGTCTTTTACAGCATCCTCTTGTCGGTATGGTGATCCTTTTTACAAGAAACTATAAAAATCCTGAACAATTAAGAAGTCTTACTCATGAAATTCATTCATTGAGAAATCCACCACTTTTGATTGGGGTGGATCATGAAGGTGGACGTATTCAGCGTTTCCGAGAAGGTTTTACAAAAATTCCATCAATGAAGTCTCTTGGAAAGTTGTATGACAAGGATCCCGTGCGTGCAACTTCGTTGACATCAGCTTGTGGCCTTGTGATGGCCAGTGAACTTCGAGCTTGTGGCGTTGATTTAACGTTTGCTCCCTGTTTAGACCTAGATTATGGTCAAAGTAACATTATTGGTAATCGAGCTTTTCATCGTAATCCACGAGTTGTTGCAATATTGGCTCAATCTCTAATTGCAGGAATGTCGCAAGCAGGTATGGCTAATTGTGGCAAGCATTTCCCGGGACATGGATATACAAGTGCGGATTCCCATTTAGAGCTTCCGGAAGATAAACGAGATTTATCTTTGATTCGTAGTAATGACGAAATACCGTATTCGGCTCTTGGATCTTTGTTGACTTCCGTTATGCCGGCTCACGTTACGTATTCTAAGGTTGATGTGTCTCCAGCAGGCTTTTCGAGTAAGTGGTTACAAGACGAATTAAGAAATCGTTTAGGGTATGACGGTTTGATTTTTAGTGATGACTTATCGATGAAGGGCGCAGCGGTCGTTGGCGAGTTAACCGCTCGAGTCAACGCCGCATTGAACGCCGGTTGTGACATGGTCCTCCTCTGTAACGACCCAGAAGGTGTGAAAACGGTTCTTAAAAATCAAAGATGGATCCGTACCAAGACTTTTGATCAGAGAATTAACCGTTTACAACCTCGTGGCAAGTTTTTAAGTTTAGATGCGCTTGTTTTAACCGAAAACTATCGTCACTGTGTTGAATTGATTAATATATTCAATCAAGAAGTTTTCGATCAAGAAACGAACGGTGGTATCTAAAGTCTAAACAATAAACCGTGCATCAGGATCCTGGTTTTTAGTGATACGTGGTTCTAAATGAATGGTCGAATTCATGTGTTGTCCGGCATATTTTTCCACATAGACAAAACCACCTGATGCTATGTTGCCACAGGAAAGTCTCGAAGTAGGAACATCTTCGGTTAAAACATTAGCACAGCCGTGATTGTCTAATACTCCCGTTTCTGTCATTTTAGGTTCAAACCAAGCTCCGTGGCGTACTAGAATTGCCCCTTCCATGATATGGTCCGTTATGTCTGCTTGTGCTAAGAGTTTTCCGAACTGATTCCAAAGTATTACGGTATCGTTTTGAGAAATTCCCCTTTTTCTAGCCTCATTTGGATGTATCCAGCAGGGTTCTCTATGAGTATTTTGTCCTACGGGATCTAATTGACTGTGCAATCTAAATCGGCTTTTAGTACTTAAAAAAGCCAATGCTTCTTGAGGTTTACATTCAGGATAATACTTCGGCAAACCTGAGCAATCAGGATAGTGATAAGAATCAATTTTTGGTGAAAAAATCTGTAGTTTCCCACTTTCAGTTTCCAATGAATGTACTTTTGGATCTAGTCTAAATTCTTTAAAAGAAACGAATTTTTTTTCGTATTCGGATGATGGATAAAGTAGGAGTCCTTGATGCCAAAAATCATCAAAGGTTGGGAAAGAAATCCCCATCGATTGGCCTTTTTGAGCAGTTTCGTTATAAATACGTTGAATCCAACCGAGTTCATCTAGATTTTCTGTAAAAGCTTCTTTAATGTTAAGCCTTTCTGCTAAAGAGGCAAAAATTTCGTAATCGGACTTGGATTCCCACTGAGGTGCGATGAGTTGCTTCATCGCGACGAGTCCGTCATTAGTATAGGTTCCAATACCCGAAATATCAGATCGTTCAAAGGTTGTACAAGACGGTAAAACAATATCCGCATGGCGCGCCGTTGGTGACCATACGGAGTCAGCAACGATAATCGTTTGAGGTTTAGACCAGGCCTGTTGTAGTTTGTTAGTTTGTGGTTGATGATTAAATGGATTTCCACCTGCCCAAAAAACTAACTTAATGTCCGGATAGGTCACTTTAGTGCCGTTGTAGTCAATTGTTTTACCTGGATTTAGGAAGCAATCTGCAAAGCAAGAGACTGGAATAAAATGGGATCCCTTCCAGTGTGGGTTAAAAGTTCTTACGGGATCAACTTTTTCTGCAATTCCTTGAGGACGTGGTCCATAGTTCGCAGGACAACCACCTTGTGAATAATGGTAGTTTGTTCCGATTCCTCCACCAGGAAGACCGATTTGACCAAGGGCAACAGCTAAAGCATAACCCATCCAAGGAAATTGTTCTCCGTAGGGACGTCGTTGCATACCCCATCCCATCATGATTTTGGTTCGGTGTGTTCTTAAATCATGAGTAAGGGAGCGAATTTGTGAAGCCTTAATGCCTGTGATTTGTTGAGCCCATTCGGGAGATTTAGCGATGTTGTCACTTTGTCCTGTGACATATGCTTCAAAAATATTCCATCCTTCTACGCATTCATGAATAAAGTTACGGTCAATTCCTGTTGCTATTAATTCATAAATAATCGCTAACATTAATGCGCAATCGGTTCCAGGAAGTGGTGCAATCCACTGACTACTTAAATAATCCGCGGTTTCAGTCTTTAAGGGATTAATTGAAATTGTTTGAATTTGAGATTTCTTAAGTTTTTCGAGATAAGGGTAGGAATTGTGTATCGTTGTAGACCAATCGACATCATTAGTAATTAAAGGATCACAACCCCAAAAAACAATTCGTTCTGAGTATTCTAAAACTATATCCCAAGAATCTGATTTAGGATCCGAGACTCCTGTAACGTAAGGCAAAATCGTAGCAATTGAAGCGGTGGAATAACTATTGACGGTTTGTACCATTCCTCCACAAAGATTTAGTAAACGTCTCAGTAAGGTGATAGAAGAATTTACTAATCCGGTTGACTTCCAACCATAGGATCGTCCATAAACTGCAGAAGGACCGTATTCGGTATAAACACGGTCGAGTTCTTTGGTAACTAAAGCGAAAGCTTCATCCCACGAGACTTCAATGAAATTTTCATTTCCCCGTTTTTTCGTAGCATAAACACCGTCCTTTAAATAACTTTCTCTTACGGCGGGTCGTTTAATTCGAGCTTCGCAATAGGGGAGTTGAACGAGTCGCGAAAGCACGGGGCTCGGTCTTGGATCGATTTCATGTGGACATAGTTTAATAAGTTTTTGATGTTTAAATTCTGGTCGAACAATGCCCCAATGCGTCGCCGTAATATCTCCAGGGATAAGAGTACAAGACATGATCCAATTCTTTAGAAGTTTAATTCATATTAAATAACTATGTATTTTATAAAATGAATTTTATTTTTAGGATGAAATTTTTAGTGTATTTATGAAGTTTTTTAGATGGGTGACTTCATGAGGTATAAAGGAAAGCTTAATGGAAGGAAAGGTTTCCTTCCATTAGAGGGTTAAAGTACTTTGGCTAAGAAGTCTTGGGTTCGTTTGTGTTTGGGAGAAGAGAAGAAACTTTCAGGGTCATTTTCTTCAACGATAAGACCACCGTCGACAAAAAGAACACGATCTCCCACCTCCTTAGCGAATCCCATTTCGTGAGTGACAACGACCATCGTCATTCCTTCGCGGGCAAGCGATTTCATTACATCTAAAACCTCTTTAACCATTTCTGGGTCAAGAGCGCTGGTCGGTTCATCAAAAAGCAGGATCTGTGGATTCATAGCCAAAGAGCGAGCAATAGCGACGCGTTGCTGTTGTCCGCCAGATAATTCATCAGGCATTGCAGAAGCTTTATGGTCTAGTCCCACTCGTTTTAGAAGTTGTAGAGCTTCTCTTTGGGCGTCTTCTGGTTTTTTACCTCGTACCTGAACAGGAGCGAGCATCACGTTTTCCAAAACACTCATATTCGGAAAGAGATTGAAACGCTGGAACACCATTCCAACTTCTCGGCGAATTGTGTTTAGATTCGTGCCTTCTTTAAGAGGGATACCGTCAATAATAATTTCGCCACTACTTGGAGTTTCTAAGTAGTTAAGGCAACGCAGAACGGTACTTTTACCGCTACCCGAAGGTCCGATGATAACAACAACTTCTTTTTCTTTAATTTCGAAATTAATGTCTTTTAAAACAACGGTATCCCCGAAGCTTTTAGTGAGGTGTTTGACCTCAATCATTACTTTGCGATCTGTCATTGTTAACCTTTTTATTAAATGCTTCGAACTTTTCGACCACGGTTAAAACGTTTTTCTGCGTAAGCTACTAAGCGAGAAATCGCTAAAGTCATCACTAAATAGATCACTGCAACAGCAATCCAGATTTCAAACGCTGCGTACGTTCTCGAGATGATCAATTGTCCGGTACGAGTCAGTTCTCCAAATCCAATTACGGACACGAGAGAGGAGTCTTTAAGCATCGTGATAAATTCGTTACCTAAAGGAGGAAGAATACGTTTAAATGCTTGTGGGAGGATGACAAAACGCATAGTTTTGAACCAGCTTAAACCTAGAGCCCGAGCCGCTTCCGTCTGTCCTACATCAATGCTTTGAATACCACCACGGATAATTTCTGCAATGTAGGCACCACTGTTAATCGAACAGGCTGCCACCGCCGCCACGAACGGGTCAATTCGAACTCCAAGAATCGGTGGAAATGCGAAATACACCAAAAAGATTTGGACTAGGAGTGGAGTTCCGCGGATGAAATCAATATAGATAGCCGCTAACGATCTAAAAAAGCGGTTTGATGAGAGACGAGCAATGCCGAAAACCATACCAATCAGTAGACCAAGACCAACTGAAAGAGCGGTGATTTCCACCGTAATCACAGCCCCCTTCAACAAAAGAGGTAAGCTCTCAGCAATAAGTTCTGTATTTAATGTCATATGCTATAAGTGAATGCATAAAACGAGACCGTTTTATGCATTCTTAAATCAGTTAAGAATTAGGATCCGAACCATTTTTTATAAATTTTGTCGTACTCTCCGTTTTGTTTCAGAGCGTTGAGTGCGTCATTAAATTCTTTGGTCAGTTTGTCGTTTCCTTTTTTCAGAGCAATGCCGTAATCCTCAGCGTTCATTCGCTCACCAACGATCTTGCCACTACCACCTTGTACTAAATAGTAAGCAATGACTGGATGGTCACTAATCGCCGCGTCCACCCCCTTATTATTCAATTCCATGAACGGTTCATTGGAATTGTTAAAGGAGACGACGGTTGCGTCTTTTACAGTTGATGCTTTTTCAGCGCCTGTGGTACCGATTTGCACAGCAATCTTTTTACCTTCAAGGTCTTTAAGTGATTTGATATCGTTATTATCCGAATGAACTAGGATAGATAGACCTGAAGTGTAATAGGGGTTAGAGAAATTAATGGCCTTCTTTCTAACTTCAGTGATAGACATGCCGGAGATCGCCGCATCAATATTTCCCGATGAAATTGCTGGAATCAAAGCATCGAATCCAAGATTAGAAACTTCAATTTTGTATCCCATCTGTTTTCCAAGGGCATGAATTAAATCTAAGTCAAAGCCAACCAATTCATGATTGGTACCTTGAAATTCAAAAGGAGCAAATGTTGGATTCGTTCCAATTCTGAGAATTTTCTGTGTGGGCTGTTCTACTGTTTTTGTGGCAGTAGTTTTTGAATCGTCACAACCGGTTAGAAGGGTTGAACTTAATAGAGCAACAACTGGTAAAACCAGCAGGGTTCGTTTAAACATCGGCAATCTCCGTAATGTATTAAGTCTCGGGAATTTCCCACCGAGATTGATTGAAAAATGAGCGCTAAGTTTAGCGTACTAATGACCATTTCTAGTACCAGATTGATGGTATGCATGAAAAAACAATATTTTTATGAAATTTGTCAACAAAATAAAAAATCATTTCATATCAAAAGAAGCGATTTATTTCATATTATGATTTCGCATGGAAATTATTTTGTAGATAAATTCATGCTAGTTGGTTTTTTTAGTGGTGTGATGGGATGTGCCTTATGGGGCTTTATCTATCTCGTACCGCTTCTTTTATCGGGATATGATCCAATCAGCATTGCAATGGCTCGATTTGCTTGCTTTGGAATTGGCAGTGTGTTTCTGTTATATCGATATCAAGAACAATTAAAACAACTGACTTTCCGAGATTGGTTTGATGCCTTTAATTTAGCTTTTATTGGCAATGCGGTTTATTTCGTTTTTTTAAGTCAAGGTATTAAATTATCTGGTGCTCCGCTTGCTGGTATGTTAATGGCTTTGATTCCGGTGTTGGTCGCAGTTATTACAAACCGAAAAACTCTAGACAATCCAATTGTTGTTCCCTGGAAAAAGTTGATTGTCCCACTTGGAATGATTCTGCTGGGTCTTGTGATGGCTAATTTGACGGAATTCGAATTAGCAACTGAAAAGACATCTACTCGTGATTTCTGGATCGGGGCGGGTTGTTCTACGATTGCGATGCTTTTGTGGACTTGGTTCCCAATTCGTAATTCTCAATGGCTAACTCGACATCCTACGATTAGTCCTTTTGCCTGGACGACTGCACAAGGATTTGCCATTTTTCCAGCAACTGTCTTTATTTATTGTTTTGTAAATGTTGATTCGATTATTGGAGAAACTCCTTTTTTAGGAGAGACACCTTTAACTTTTATTATGTTGATGCTTCTTGCGGGCATCATTTGTGGCTGGGGAGGAATGGCTTTATGGAATTATATGAGTGCTCGTTTGCCCGTGGCTTTGTCTGGTCAAATGATTGTTTTTGAAACGATCTTCTCGGTCATTTATACCTTGATATATCGTGAAGAATATCCGTCTTGGACTCTATTACTTGGTTTAATTATTTTGTTATTGGGTGTTGTACTTTCTTTGAAAGTGTTCCAAAAAGCGATAAAAGAATATCGAGCTCAATAAAACAAATTTAAATTTTGAAAATGCTTTAACTATGAAAAATTATTTACAACCCGTTTCTTTAGATCATGCTTATTTGCTTTTTAATTTAGGAGCCACTTCCTTGGTTTCTGCTTCGCATCAGGCCGATGAGGATGTGATGCCTGCCACTTGGGTGTGTCCACTCGATCTAAAGCCTTCAAAAGTAACGGCTGTTATTGATCGTACTCATTACACACGAGGTCTTATTGAAAAAAGTGGTTATTTTGCCCTGATGCTTCCAGGAAAAGGAATTATTGATCAGGTGATGTATCTTGGAACCACATCGAAAAACGATGAAATTAACAAGTTAGAAAAAAGTGGATCTGAATTTTTTTATTTTCCAGGTTTTGACATTCCTATGGTTTGCGGGTGCGCTGCGTACGCCATCTTCAAAGTCATTCCCGAAGAACACAATGAAAAAACGTACGATCTGTTCATTGGTGAATGTGTCGGTGCTTGGTCGGATTGTCGGGTTTGCCGGAATGGTCACTGGTCTTTTGATCAAGAAAATGATTCTTTACGCTTACTCCATTACTCTGCTGGAGGGCACTTCTACACACTAGGTGATTCCATATCTCCAAAAAAAATTTAAAGCTTAGGTAAAACGTCCTAAAGAAATGATTTGAGGATGTTTTAGGGTTGAAAATTTATGGTTCTGCAAATTGACTGAACGTTCATTCATAAATTAAAATTTGGTCGTTTTTGTTTCTGGGTAAAAGACAGAAACGGTCAGAGTTTATGTTTGAGGAAAAAATGCATAAAAAAGGTTTTAAGGTTTTAGGTGTTTGCGTTGCCGTAGCAACTCTTCTTGCCGGCTGTGGTAAAGAAAGTGCTCAGCAGGCAGGCCCGACAGGAGTGGCAGCTCTTCCGCAAGTTTCTGTCTACGAAGTCACCCCAAGTACCACTACAATGATTTCGGTTCTTCAAGGAAGAACGAGTCCATATCTTGTTGCCGAAGTTCGTCCTCAGGTAACCGGTATCTTACAAAAGAGATTATTTACTGAAGGTGCTGAGGTAAAAGAAGGGCAACAGCTGTATCAGATTGATCCAGCGACTTATCGTGCTACAGTTGATAGTGCCAAAGCTTCTTTAGCCAATGCTGAATCGGTTTATGCTCAGGCTAACCGTACGGCTAAGCGTTATGCCAAGCTTGTAAAAAGCAATGCCATCAGTCAACAACAAAATGATGATGCCCAAGCCGCTCGCATCCAAGCCGCGGCTCAGGTCAAAGCCGCCAAGGCTGCCCTGCAAACCGCACAGATTAACTTAGGTTATACCGCTATTAAGTCTCCAATCAGTGGCATTATTGGTCGCTCTTTGGTTACTCCTGGTGCCTTGTTAACCGCCAACCAAGCTAATTACATGGCTGTAGTTCAAACATTAAATCCGATTTATGTTGACGTAAACCAGGCCAGCACGGATTTACTTCGTTTGCGCAAGGAGGTCGCAAGTGGTCGACTTAAAGCAGAAAATGGTGAAATTCCAGTCGAACTGATTATGGAAGATGGTTCTATTTATGCTCATAAGGGAGTTTTACGTCTTTCTGAAGTCAGTGTTGATGAAGGAACCGGTACGATTACTTTACGTGCGGAATTCCCGAATCCACAACAAGATTTATTACCAGGTATGTATGTTCGAGCTAAGTTGCCTGAAGGGGTTAGAGAAAACGCAATTTTGATTCCTCAGAAGGCTCTTTTAAGACTGACTAACGGTACTCCTTATGTTTTAGTGGTTAATAAAGAAAATAGACTAGAACAGCGTATTGTTAAGACCAACCGAACTCTTAATGGTCAGTGGATTTTGGATGAAGGTCTGAATCCTGGGGAAAGAGTTGTGATTGAAGGTTTCCAGCGAGTTCGTCCCGGTGTTCCTGTGAATGTCGTACCTCTGCAATCTGAGCAAAAGACTCCTGCTAAGAAGTAATTTTTCATGAGGTAGGAACAATGGCAAAGTTTTTTATTAATCGTCCGATTTTCGCATGGGTGATTGCGATCGTAATCATGCTTGCGGGTATGCTTTCGATTCTGAATTTACCGATTTCTCAGTATCCTCAGATTGCACCTCCTCAGGTTAGTATTACGGCAAGTTATCCAGGAGCTTCGGCTAAGACCATTGAAGATACCGTCGTGCAGATTATTGAACAGAAAATGACGGGTCTCGATGGTTATTTGTACATGAACTCCAGTAGTGACTCTGCGGGCCGAATTCAGATTACCTTGACTTTTATTGCTGGAACGAATCCGGATATGGCTCAAGTTCAGGTACAAAACCGCTTATCTCAGGCTGAATCTTCACTACCTGAAATTGTGCAACGCTTGGGTATTACGGTTATTAAAACAACCGCAAGTTTCTTAAAGGTTGTTGCGTTAACTTCAAAGGATGGAAGTATCACCAATGCGGAATTGGGTGACTATTTGAAGTCCAATGTGGAAGAACCTTTAAGCCGAGTCAAAGGGGTAGGTCAGGTTGATGTCTATGGATCCAATTTTTCCATGCGAATCTGGTTGGATCCGGAAAAGTTATATAAGTATGGCTTAGTTCCAACGGATGTCACGACAGCTATCAGTACTCAGAACGTTCAGGTTTCATCGGGTCAAATCGGTGGTATGCCTGCCGTTCAAGGAACTCAATTAAATGCGACGATTTCTTCAAGCTCTTTATTACAAACAGTTGAAGAGTTCGAAAACATCTTCTTAAAAACCATGCCAAATGGTTCTCAGGTGTACTTAAAGGATGTTTCTCGCATTGAAAAAGGTGAAGAGTCCTACGAAGCCGCTGGCTACTACAACGGTAAACCCGCCGCAGGTATCGCGATTCGCTTAGCCGCTGGCGCTAACGCTCTTGAAACTTCTGATTTAGTGAATCAGAAAATGGAAGAGCTCTCTGCATACTTCCCAGAAGGTTATGAGTATGTGGTTCCGTATGATACGACACCATTTGTTCGAGTTTCAATTAAGGGCGTGGTTCAAACCCTGTTTGAAGCGGTGATTCTCGTAGTCTGTGTGATGTATCTATTCTTACAGAACATGAGAGCAACCTTAATCCCAACAATCGCTGTTCCAGTGGTGGTTTTGGGTACGTTCGGTGTACTTGCCGCGATGGGATACTCCATCAACATGTTGACCATGTTTGCTATGGTTCTTGCGATTGGTCTATTGGTAGACGATGCCATTGTGGTGGTGGAAAACGTGGAACGAATTATGCATGAGGAAAAGTTATCGCCTCATGATGCAACAGAAAAATCCATGGGGCAGATTACGGGCGCTCTCGTCGGTATCGCTATGGTTTTGTCTGCCGTATTTATTCCAATGGCCTTCTTCGGTGGTTCTACTGGCGTGATTTATCGTCAGTTTTCGGTAACGATCGTCGCAGCGATGGCTCTTTCCGTTTTAGTGGCTTTAACCTTAACACCAGCTTTATGCGCAACGATTTTGCGCCCTATTAAACACGAGAAGAAAGAAAAAGGTTTCTTTGGTTGGTTTAATCGGATCTTTAACATTGGTGCTGAGAAATCCACTAATGCTGTCGGTCATATGGTTCCTCGTTGGAAACGTTACATTGCGGTCTATGGTCTGATTATCGGTTTAATGGTTTACGGCTTTATGCGTGTACCGTCTTCTTTTATGCCAGATGAAGACCAAGGTTCCCTGTTAGTTCAGGTTGAACTTCCTGCTGGTTCAACCCGAGAACAATTGGCTCCTGTTGTGGATCGAGTTAAGGACTACTTCTTGAAGGATGAACAGGCCAACGTCGAAGGTATCATGACAGTAGTTGGCTTTAGTTTCTCGGGTCAAGGACAAAATTCAGCCATGGCTTTCGTATCTTTGAAGGATTGGAGTGAACGAAAAGGGGAAGAAAATACCGCTCAAGGTATTGCAATGCGTGCTAACCGCACTTTGTTGAGCTGGAAAGATTCTCTCTCATTTAGCTTTGCGATTCCTCCGGTTCCTGAATTAGGTATGGCAGATGGTTTCGATTTTTACCTGCAGGACCTGTCTGGTGCTGGCCACGACAAGTTGATGGAAGCTCGTAATCAACTCTTAGCCGCGGCTCGTGCTAATCCGAAACTCTATAACGTTCGTCCAAACGGTAAAGAAGACAGTCCACAGTTCAACGTGAAGATCGACTTTGCCAAAGCCGCATCCCTTGGCGTATCAGTAGCAGATATCAACAATACCCTTTCTGTCGCTTGGGGTAGTACATATGTCAATGACTTCTATGATCGTGGTCGAATCAAGAAAGTTTATGTCCAAGCCGATGCTCCATTTAGAAAGGACCCTGAAGATATTAATCGCTGGTACGTGAGAAACAATCAGGGCGAAATGGTGCCATTTTCAGCCTTTACCTCGACGAGCTGGTCTTATGGTTCACCTAGACTAGAACGTTTCAATGGTTTAAGTGCCGTTAACATTCAAGGTTCTCCTGCAAGAGGTTTGACCACAGGTCAGGCTATGGAAGAAATTGAAAAAATTGCTGAAACCTTGCCTCCAGGATTTGCAATTGCATGGAATGGTATTTCTTTCCAAGAAAGACAAGCAGGTTCTCAAACAACAGCGCTTTATTCTCTATCGGTGGTGATTGTGTTCCTGTGCCTTGCCGCTCTCTACGAAAGTTGGTCGATTCCGGTTGCCGTCATTATGGTGGTTCCACTTGGTGTGGTCGGTGCTATTGGATTGACTGGTACCTTTGGAATGAATAACGATATTTACTTCCAAGTGGGCTTATTAACAACGATCGGTCTCGTCAGTAAGAATGCCATTCTTATTGTGGAGTTTGCTAAAGAGTTACATGAGAAGGGAATGTCTGCCGTCTCCGCTGCGATGCAGGCCGTTCGCTTAAGAATTCGACCGATTATCATGACCTCGTTGGCTTTTGGTCTAGGGGTTCTACCTCTTGCTAAGGCTACAGGAGCGGGTTCTGGTGCTCAAAATGCGATTGGTATCGGTGTGCTTGGTGGCATGATGACGGGTACATTCCTTTGTATTATTTTTGTGCCTATGTTCTATGTGCTGATTTTGAAAGTCTTTGGTGGTAAACGAAAAAAGACTCAAAAATTAGAATCTCAGGAGGTAACTCATGAATAAAATTTTTAAATTAACGACGATTGCCTCCTTATTGTTGGTTGTTTCTGGTTGTACTTTGGCTCCGAAGTATGAAAGACCCGTTGCTCCCGTAGCTACTGAGTTTCCTACAGGGCCCGCTTATACGGATGTACAAACCACAGAGGCTAATTTACCCAATTGGAAAGAGTTCTTTACTAACGACAGGGTTCGTAAAGTAATCGAGTTGGCATTAGAAAATAACCGCGATATGCGCGTTGCTCTTTTGAATGTTGAAAAAGCCCGTGCTGTTTACGGTATTCAACGCTCAGAATTGTTGCCAACGATCGCTGGTGGTTTTACAGAACAGGCTTCTAAGACTCCAAGTACTTTGTCGGCAACGGGACGCTCTAGCGTGAACCATACATACCAGGCTAATTTAGCTACGACCGCTTGGGAAATTGATCTTTTTGGTCGAGTACGTAGCCTTACCGAGTCTGCACTTCAGAGCTATTTAGCTACAGAAGAGGGCAGTTATGCTACTCAAAATAGCCTTATTGCCGAAGTAGCAAGTGCCTGGGTAAGTGTTGGTGCACAAAAAGATTTCTTAAAGTTAGCTGAAGTAACCCTTCAGAGCCAAGAAGAAAGCTATCGCTTGATGGAGCAGAGCTATAACTTAGGAGCTAGTTCTCTTTTAGAACTTGAACAAGCTAAGACTACGGTAGCTAGCGCTCGTGCTTCTTTGGTTTCTTACCAAAGAGGTTTAGCACAAGCTCGCAATGCTTTAGCACTTCTTGTTGGAACAACGATTCCAGAGTCATTAGAACCTACAGAAATTGAAGCTGCGACTTCGATCACAGCTATTGCTCCAGCAAGTCTTTCTAGTACGGTTTTGTTGAATCGACCGGATATTCGTCAAGCTGAAAATCTCCTGAAGGCTGCTAACGCCAATATTGGCGCTGCTCGCGCCAACTTCTTCCCAAGAATTTCGTTGACCGCTGGTATTGGTACTGGCTCTACGGAATTGAGCGATTTGTTTGATGGGGGTTCAGGACTGTGGAGTTTTGTTCCAACCGTTTCTCTTCCGATCTTTACGGGAGGCGCCAATATTGCTCGTTTAGAACAAGCTAATGTCGAACAAAAGATTGCGGTAGCTCAATACGAAAAAGCAATCCAAAACGCCTTTACTGAAGTATCAAATGCTTTAGCAACCGAAGGTACGGTAAAACGTCAAACGGATGCTCTTCGAGATTTAATGCAGGCGACTGAACGTGCTTATAGTCTTTCTCAAGATCGATATCGAAATGGTCTTGATGGATTCTTGACTGTTTTAGAAAGTCAAAGACAGATGGTACAAGCTCAGACAAACTACATCGCTAGCGAACAGTCGCGTATTACAAGCATTATTTTGTTGTATAAGGTTCTTGGAGGAGGCGCTCTGTCTGCAGAGGATGCGTCTGTGAATACAAAGGAGGAACGTAATGCCTCCTCATAAACGGGTGTGTGTCTCTGAAATGAGAAAGAAGGATATCCTAAACGCAGCCTTTGAATTATTTATTCAAAAAGGTTTACAGGCTACTTCGATGGCAGAAATTGCAAAAATGGCCAACGTGAGTACGAGCCATTTATACAATTTCTTTGACAATAAAGCTTCGATTGCTCTTGCCGTAGAAAAACAATTAAATACTGAAGTTACCGAGATGTTTCAGCAATATGCTTCTGCTGGGAAAGCAGGGGAAGCTCTCGAAAATCAGAGATACGATTGTTTGTTCGATAGTAAGCGTTGGTCTTGGGTATTAAGTTTTATGACAGAAGGATTAAGAACTCAATCGGTTCGAGATCAATTTGTCAGTAGCGATAAACTGATCCAAGATCTGCATGCAGAGTATCGCCAGATTAATTCGGAAAATATGGAGGAAAAGATCGCTCAAGAACTAGCAGTATCTTTGTTCTTTGGTGTTGCGATTCGAAGGATCTTTATCAAAGATATTCCGAATGAAGCCTTATTGAAGGCGGTAGCAAAAGCGACAGAAAATCTTCTAAAAAAATAAGATAGATCACTTATTTTGGAAAATAGAATGGCTCCATTAAGTAAAGGAGCCTTTCTATTTGAGAAAAAAACTCTACTTTTTAACTATTTTCCCAACGATCGACATTTCACACGGTTTGCAATGGAAACGAGCCTCTAATTCAATGTCATCACTAATTAATTTTAGTGGGGTTGGTTTAATTTTTTTCCCTTGTTTGGCACCTTCTTTGGGACATAGACCTAAAGAGAATCGAATGCAGTGTTTACAACGCATCAGTTCTATTTCACGAGAAACCGCTTTACCCTCAATTGCTGGTTCTGTGACGATACAGTGATGCTTTAGATAAAAATCTTTTGATTTAGAATTTAAAACATTACCGCGATAATCAATTTCAGATTGTGGATAGACAACAGATGGGTCAATAGAAGATGCTTGTGGACGACGATAAGTGCTCTTACGAACTTCATCGAGTGTCTTGACTAAGAGACGCCGTAACTCGTTGATTTCAGAAATAGGAATAAATCGAACTGAGTCCCATTCAAGTTCGATTTTGGTCGTTCTATAGATTGTTCCGCCTAGTTTTTTGAGAGAATTCTGTACGCTAACGATTGCTTTATTAGTATTTTGTGCTTTTTGTAAAGGAAGTTTTTTGTTTACTTGAGCACAGTTTCCTTCTTCATCCAAAGCTTTAAGCGTAATACGGTTTGCATTTATTTGAGCTTTAATCTTAATCGGAACAAAACGTTGGGCAGTATCCTTTTCCATCAAACGCATCCAAGCATTATCACGGTTACGCATCAGTTTTAACCCAGGGCGCAATTGAGGAATATTCTTTGTTGGTTCTCGTAGGAAAATTGACCAAACACCTTTTCCTTGATTTTCTGCTCGATTGATTAAAAGACCATTTAAAACGCCGTCATCTTGGTAAAAGGCAAGTCCATCTCCATTATGAAGCTCTAAATTACTTTGCAATAAAAAACTTTGATCTTGAACTTTAAGGACTTTTCCTGCAGGAATTCCTGCATTTTTAGGAGTATCAAAGGATGTGATATCTGAGTGACCGCGACCATGGACAAAATAGTCTGTCACACCTCGATTAAAGGTGCGATTTGGATCAGGTTCAAAGGTGACTTCGGTATAACCGACACTTGACGAGTGAAAATCAGGGTTTCGGGTTAGGTAGTCATCAAGTCGTTGACGATAAAAAGCCGTGGTATTTTTTACATACGAAATATCTTTGTATCGTCCTTCAATTTTGAAACTTCGAACACCCGCTCTGATTAAAGATTCTAAATTAGAACTTTGATTATTGTCCTTTAATGAAAGGGCGTGGCAGTTTTTCTTTAACTGTAATCCATTTTCATCGAAAAGGTCATAGGGGAGACGACAAAGTTGAGCGCAATTTCCTCTATTGGCACTGCGTCCTTTAATTGCCTGACTTGCATAGCATTGACCGCTATAACTGACACACAAGGCACCATGAATAAAAAACTCGATGCGAGCCGTCGTTAACTCATTCGAGATCGCTTGAATTTGCTCTAAGGAAAGCTCCCGAGCTGGCACGATCTGTGAAAAACCAACCGCTTCTAAAAATTTGGCTTTTTGAGGGGTTCGAATATCACACTGAGTTGATGCATGTAATTGAATGGGAGGTAAATCGCATTGCAATAAACCCATATCTTGTACGATTAAAGCGTCGACCCCAATATTCCATGCTTGATGTGCTAACTTGTGTGCAACAACGAGCTCTTCGTCAGTAAAAATGGTATTCAAAGCCAGATAAACACGAGAGCGGAAGCGATGTGCATGATTACAAAGTCGCTCAATATCTTCTAATGTATTAGAAGCATTGACTCGGGCAGAAAAAATAGGTCCACCGATATAAACCGCATCAGCGCCATGGTTAATGGCCTCGATACCAATGTCTGCTGTCTTAGCTGGAGCCAACAGCTCCAATTCGTTTAAATACTGAGTTTCTTGACGCATGAGATCGAGTATCAAAAGTGAAAATGAATACTCGCTATTTTAACGGCAATGATCGTATGCTAAAGCTTGAATGACTTCCTGTGTGTTTCGACGTTGCTTTGCGATATCAGCCGGCGCTAGAGCTTCATTTGTACAAAAGTCTTTTCGAGCCCCTGCAGATAACAGTAGTTTAACGGTTTCGATATCCGCATCCCGAGCCGCCATATACAGTGGGGTAATCCCACGAAGTGTTCTCGCATTAACATCAGCCCCTTTAGCTAATAATTTTTTAATCATTTCCAGATTTCCAACCGCAGAGGCGTAGTGCAGAGGCGACCAATATCCTGGATTATTTGGGTTTGCTCCTTTTACAAGAAGCTTGTTTGCGATTGCATTTTTTTTCAGATAAATCGCAATCATGAGTGGTGTTTCATGAATTTGATTCGGAGTGTCGATTTTAAGGTTTTTATGGGATAAGAGAAGGTCAACGATTTTGTCTGAATTATGACGAATAGCCAACATCAAAAGGGGATCTCCCATTCCGGAAGGTGTGACCGAATTTGGATCTAAACCTTGTTTAAGAGCTGTAGCCATGACTTCTGGTTTGTTATCAATCGCAGCGGAGATTGCTTCTTCATACGTACCAGCCGAGACCGTTGTGGCACACAATAAGAATAATGATGCTAAAAGACCACGTATCATGAGTAAGATCCTTTAAATTCGAAAATCAGTGACAAGTTGAGAACGATTTGCCTTACGAAATAGTTGGAAAAAGTTATCGCCCGTAGCCGAGGCAATCTCTTCTACAGGTGCTTGTCTTAAGTCAGCTAATTTTTTTGCGACAAATGGAACATACGAGGGCTCATTTCGCTTACCCCGATAAGGTATTGGAGCCAAATAAGGACAATCGGTTTCTATGAGTATGCGATCTAATGGTGCCCAGGAGGCTACTTTTTGAATTTCTGTGGCATTTTTAAAGGTCAGAATACCGGAAAAGGAAAGATAGCCACCTAAGTCAAGTGCTTGGCGGGCCATGCTTTCATCCCCGGTGAAACAATGTAAAACAAAACCACATTCATCGGCCTTTCCTTCTTTTAACAAGGCAATCGTATCTTCTTTGGCATCACGAGAGTGCACAATGAGAGGAAGATTGGCGGATCGAGCTCCTTCGATATGTAGGGCAAAACGATTTCGTTGCCAGTCTAGAGGTTCTTCATTGTAATAATAATCGAGACCACATTCGCCAATTGCAATGACCTTAGAAGATTGCGTCAGAGTAGTAAAGTCTTTAAGAGTCACCTCTCTAGGATCATTGTTAGTGCTGGGATGAACGCCAAAACTAGCCCAAACACCAGGATGCTTTTCCGCAAAATTCAGGGTACTTGGAAATTCATGTAATGAACAACAAGCAAGCAATGCACCAGATACCTGAGCTTTACCCATTCGGTCTAAAACTGCATCAATATCGTTGGCAAATGGATCCGTATCAATATGGCAATGTGAATCAATGAACATGATTAAACCAAGTGACCGAAATGAAGATACTCGTTTTCAAAACTGAGATAACCACCTCGTGGCGTATCACAATCAAAGTCCCAGTCCGGAAGTACCCAACGGTCAAGTCTGAAGTCATCAATAAAATGAGTCATGTGACCGGGTTTGTGTGTGTGTCCATGAATCAATATGTGGCTATCGGCTCGGTGAGAAGCTTTGGTTACTTCAGAGATGACCACATCCATTTTTTCAGTGGACTTTTGGCTATTGTCTTGGCGACTTTGTGTTCGAAGACTATTCGCTAGATCAATACGATATTCTAATTTTTCACTTAGTATGGCGCGTTGAACGTCTGGATTTCTGAGAGTGGCGCGAAATTCTTGGTATTCAGGATCAGCCGTACACCATACATCGCCATGAGCCAACAAAATATTTTCAATGCCGTTACGAACCCGAATAGGATCCTGAATTAGAACAGCACCGGTCAGCTGTGAGAAGTCTTTACCGAGGAGAAAGTCTCGATTTCCATGCATGATATAAAGCGGACGGCCGGAATCGCTAAATTTTCGCAGTGCGAATAAAACATCGCGATAGCTCTCAGCATGATCGTCCCCAGCCCAAAACTCAAAAAGATCCCCTAAGATCAATAATTCGTTAAATCGGGGAGCAATACTCTCCATGAAGTTTATGAACGCCACCATGGTCCGAGGTTTATCTTGAGATAGGTGTAAATCGGAGATAAAAACCGGATTCTTTAGTGGTGGAATTTGCTTACAACAAGCATTAAAGGGGACGATTCCTGTAGACATAACTTAAATAACTTCCGCTTTGACGATAGTGACCTCTTCGACTGGGACGTCTTGATGGAACCCATAGGAGCCAGTACGAACGGAGGCGATTTTATCTACTACTTCTTGTCCCTTAACTACTTTACCGAAAACGGCATAACCCCAACCTTGAGGTGTTTCGCTACGGAAATTAAGGAATGCATTGTCAGCCACATTGATAAAAAACTGACTAGTTGCAGAATGAGGTGCATTCGTACGAGCCATAGCGATAGTATATTTGTCGTTTAATAAACCATTGGAGGCTTCGTTTTGAATGGGAGCACGTGTATCACGTTCTCTGAGCCCAGATGTATAACCACCACCTTGAATCATAAAGCCCGGAATAACACGGTGAAACAGCAAGCCGTCATAGTGACCATCAAGAACATACTGTTCAAAGTTTTTTGCTGTAATTGGAGCCTTTTCGTAATCAAGTTCAAGATCAATTTCACCGTAATTGGTTGTTAAACGTATCATTTAAATTCCTTTTTATTGATAATTATTTAGTAATGGTTACAGACTCAATGACGATTGGACGAATCGGTACATCGTCATAAAAACCTCGTGTTGTAGTTGGTGCACGTCCAATTTTTCGTACAACATCCATACCGCGGATGACTTTACCAAAAACAGTATAACCATAACCGTCTTGAGATCTAGGTTGATTTAAAAAATCATTATCCTTCAAATTAATGAAAAACTGGCTCGTGGCTGAATTTGGATCGGTTGTTCGAGCCATTGCGATAGTTCCTACATAGTTCCCTAGACCATTTTTTGATTCGATGGGAATCGGAGCCTTAGTTTTTTTCTGATCCATTCTTTGGGTAAAACCACCGCCTTGAATCATGAAATTTGGAATAACTCGATGGAAAATTGTTTTGTTATAAAAACCAGATTCAGCGTACGAGATGAAATTAGCAACAGTTTTAGGGGCTTTTTCTCTATTAAGTTCAACGATAATTTTCCCTTCAGAGGTATTAATTGTGGCTGTAGGAGAAGCCCAAACAAAGGCGGAAGCAACCATAAAACTTAAGGCTACTGTGAACTGAATCTTGGTCATGTATATCTCGTAAAAATAAAATAGATAAGAAAAGAAGATAACAACAAGAGTGTGGCGTCACTTAAGAAGTAATTCAACTTCATTTAAACGCTTTTGCATTCTCTTATTTCCTGGAGCAATGCGTAATGCTTGTCGATAAGCGTCTCGTGCTTGAGCCAGATAAATGTCCCCCAAATTAGAGAAGGTCACAAAAGACTTGCTGTTGTTCGATACCGCGCGCTCCAAAAGTTCTTTTGCCTGTCCGATGTTACCTTCTGATGCGTACATAACTGCCAAATTGTTGTACGGTTCTGCTATTTCTGGATAGTCTCGAATCATTTGCTCAAAAACGCTTCGCGCTTCATCTTTACGGTTCAAATCGTTTAGTAGAACCCCTCGCAAGAAACGGATTTGAACATTTTTTTCATTTTTCTTTAGTTCTGATTCAGCTAAAGCTAAAGCTTCTCGTTTTTGCCCCTGATTGGATAACTCGGTAATTTTCTTTACGGGACGATAGACTTGGGGTTCATTTTCATCGAAAAAAGAACCAGCTGATTGAGCCTGAACGCTCACGGTTGACAATAAAGCGACCAATGCTACAGAAATCAAACGAAGACAGAACATCGAACTTCCTCGTACTACATAAGGATAATGGAGATTATTGTAGCAATATCCATTAAATAGGCCTAATCAATCTGTATTGATTCTGTAAATACATGAAAACGGTATTAGAAAAATTGCGAAAATTAAGAAAAGAGAAATGGTATTGCAAAGGTATAATTTCTAATTACAGTTCAAATAATGAACATGCCAAGTTCAAACAATAGAAAGGAAAAAGATGGCACTGAAAATATATAACACGCTTACGCGCAAACCGGAGTTGTTCCAGTCCATTGAACCCGGAAAAGTTAACATGTATGTTTGTGGCGTAACGGTTTATGATGACTGCCATATTGGTCATGGAAGAACTTTTATCGCTTTCGATATTGTGAGACGCTGGTTGGAAGCGAGTGGTTACGAAGTTCGTTTTGTTCGTAATGTGACAGATGTGGATGACAAGATTATTCGACGATCTGCAGAAAGAGGAATTCTTCCGAGCGAATTAGCTGAAGAATTTACGTTACGTATGCAGGAAGATCTTAGAAATCTAAATTGTTTAGATCCGACCGTTGAACCTCGGGCTACAGCTTATGTTCCCCAGATGCTTTCTTTAATTGAAAAACTTGAAGAGAAAGGGTATGCCTATCAGGATAAAGAAGGCGATGTTGACTTTTCTGTTCGTAAGTTTGAGTCTTATGGTGCCTTATCTGGTAAGAAGATTGATGATCTTCGTGCTGGAGAGCGAGTTGAATTAGATACAGCGAAGCGAGATCCCTTAGATTTTGTTTTATGGAAAAAGGCAAAACCGGGTGAACCTCAGTGGCAAAGTAAATGGGGTATGGGACGTCCGGGCTGGCATATTGAATGTTCGGCTATGAGTAGCTCCCTTTTAGGGGATACTTTGGATATTCATGCTGGGGGTCCTGATTTGAAGTTCCCGCACCATGAAAATGAAATTGCGCAAAGCGAAGCTGCGAGTGGCAAGCGCTTTGTCAACGTTTGGATGCATTCAGGTCCATTAAGAGTTAATGGCGAAAAAATGAGTAAGTCCTTGAAGAATTTCTGGACAATTCGCGATGCTCTTGAACAGACCAATCGAGAATACGGAGACAAAAACGGCGCTGAAACATTGAGATTTTTCTTGTTGAAATCTTCTTACAGAAGCCCAATTGATTTTTCATCTGGCTTAGTCGAAGATGCTCACCAGGGGTTGGTTCGTTTGTATACAGCCTTACGTGATGTACCTGCTGATCAAGGTGAACTCGATTGGAATGAAGATTATGCTCGTCGCTTTAAGGAAGCAATGGACGATGACTTTAATACCGCACTTGCCGTCAGTGTTCTTTTTGAACTTGCCGGTGCAATCAATGCTTCGAAGTCTCCAGTTTTAGCACGTCAGTTGTTAAAGCTTGGGAACATTCTAGGTTTCTTGCGGTTGGATCCAACTTCGTTTGTTAAGGGGGCAGTTGAAGATATTGACTCCACTTGGGTCGAAGAACAGATTCAGAAACGAAAAGAAGCTAAACAAGCGAGGAATTTTAAAGAAGCTGATGCCATTAGAGCGACTTTGAAAGAAAAAGGGATCGTCCTGGAGGACGCCCCAGGTGGAATTACAACATGGCGCAGGGGATAGGATTTCCTTCTACAATAGTAGAACCGCCATACTGGCGTGAAGCCTGTGTGGCGCTAAGTGAATCCGATCCGGTAATGGCGCGTTTGATTGAAAGATTTAAAGGACGCGCCTTAAAAGGTGGTTATGAGCCTTTTAAGATGTTAGTTCGATTCATTATCGAGCAACAGATATCCTTAAAGACGGCCGATAAGGTTTGGGAACGGTTTGTTAAGGCCTGTCCTGAAATGACTCCGTTGCTGGTATCTCGAAAGCATCGAAGGACGTTGAGATCCGTGGGGCTATCGGAACGAAAGATTGATTGTATATGGGATATTTGTCGTTTCTTTATTGAAGAAGAACAACAAATGGTTGACTATGATAGGTTAGATGACCAAGAGATTGTGAAACGCCTGATGTCTATAAAAGGGGTAGATGAATGGATGGCACAAATGTTTTTGATATTTGTTTTACATCGTCCTAATGTGTTGCCCCTTTCAGATACGAGGCTTATTAAAGCAATTGAAAACGAGTATTTTGATTCTGAAATGTTCAATGGGATGGAAATTTCTGAAAGACGCAGAAAGTTAGACCAAATCACAACATGTTGGAATCCATGGAGAACGGTTGCCACGTGGTACATGTGGCAAAGTTTTGAAGCAAATACAGTTAGTTACTGAAATAAGAAGATATTGACTATGGCAAAAATTAATTATCTAGATTTTGAAAAGCCTGTTGCAGCTCTGGATGAAAAAATCCAAGGTTTGATCGATTTACAAAGTGGAGACGAAAAGGTCGATATCAAGAAAGAGATCGAAGGGTTGGAGCAAAAACGTGAAAAACTCTTAAAGGATCTGTATGGGAAACTTTCTCCGTGGCAAACTTCTTTAGTTGCTCGCCATCCACAACGTCCGTATACGTTGGATTATATTCAGGCTGTCTTTTCTGATTTTCATGAACTTCACGGTGATCGTGCTTTTGCTGATGATGCTTCTATCGTCGGTGGTTTAGCTCGCTTTAATGGTGAATCCGTTATGGTGATTGGACATCAAAAGGGTCGAGATACCAAAGAAAGAACACTTCGAAATTTCGGTATGAGTCGTCCAGAAGGTTACCGTAAAGCATTGCGCTTGATGAAATTGGCCGAAAAGTTTGGTCTTCCAATTATGACTTTTGTCGATACTCCAGGTGCTTATCCTGGTATTGGTGCTGAAGAGCGAGGACAGTCTGAAGCAATTGGTCACAATCTTTATGAAATGAGTCAATTAAAGGTGCCGGTTATTGCAACCATTATTGGTGAAGGAGGATCCGGTGGTGCTTTAGCGATTGCAGTCTGTGATGAATTGCTCATGATGCAAAATTCCACCTATTCGGTGATTTCTCCGGAAGGCTGTGCCTCTATTTTGTGGAAGAGTGCGGAAAAGGCCAGCGACGCCGCGACTGCGCTCGGTTTATCTGCTCCTCGCCTTAAAGAATTAGGTTTAGTTGATAAAATTGTAGAAGAACCTTTAGGCGGTGCACATCGTGATCCACTCGCTACGGCCACTTCCTTAAAGCGTGCTCTTACCGATTCGTTAAGAGCCTTGAAGCGATTGTCTGTTGATGAGCTTTTAGCTCGTCGTCATGAAAAACTTATGAACTATGGAGTCTTTGCGGTTGAAAATTAAAGGTCGAGAACATCGTCGTTTGACTTTTAAACAGAAAATCGATGCCTCTCTTGTCGAGATGCTTGAGGGGCTTGTTCGTCACAAAGAGCTAAAGTTTGCCGCAGAGGGGCAGTCCGTCAATTTAGCGGTTGCCTTTTCTGGAGGTTGTGACTCAACGGTGCTATTGAGTGCTTTAGCAAAATTGAAGTGCCCTCTCTTAGGCCGTATCACTGCGATTCATGTTCACCACAATTTGTCTGCAAATGCGAATGCGTGGGCCGAGCATTGTCAAAAAGTAGCTCAAAAGCTCAAAGTTGATTTTGTACTTCGTAAAGTAGTTGTGAATAAGAGCGGTGACGGTGTCGAGGCCGCCGCCCGCAAAGCCCGCTATCGAGCTCTCGAAGATTCAGCGCGACGCGCAGGATGTCAAGCGATTGTGACTGCACATCATCAAGATGATCAGCTCGAAACTTTTATGATTCAATGGATTCGAGGGGCAGGGGTCGAAGGCTTAATTGGAATGCCTCCGATGCGACAGACCGGATCGATTGCGATTGTTCGTCCTTTATTACGTTTTTCTCGCAAAGAACTTGAAAACTATGCGAAAACTCGCAAATTTGAGTGGGTTAATGATGAAAGCAATTTAGATACGGCCTATCTCAGGAATGCAATTCGCTTAAAGGTATTACCGGTCATTGATGAACAGAGAAAAGGCTGGCGGGACGCCGCGGCGCGTTCCATTGAAATCTTGTCAGAAGCCGATGAAATTCTTCGCGACGTTGCTCAAGAGGACTTAAAGCGAGTATTAAATTCAGTTGGTCATTTTATTGAATTAGATGCTTTCTTGAGTCTAAGTTCGGCCCGTCAGTCTCGGGTCTTACGACTTTGGATGGCTGAAAACGGGTTTGAAGTATTGCCTTGTTCTCGACTGAGAGAGCTCCTTCGTCAAATCAAAGAAAGTGAATCTTCTAGTATTTTGCTACTACGCTTTCAAGATAAAGAACTACGTTTATACGGTAAACGTCTATTAGTAACTCAAAGTGAAAAGACTAATGGATCAGACTTTACGTTTAATTGGCAGGGAGAGAAAAGAATTGCGGTTCCATCTTTTGATGGTGAATTGATTTTTGAAGAAAATCCAGAAGGCTTTTCAGAAACTTTCTTGCGCTCAGCTCCTCTTACCGTCAAAAGAAGAAGTGGCGGTGAAAAGATTAAGATCCACAAATTCCGTCCGTCTAAACCATTAAAACAACTGTTCTCTGCGGTGGGAATCGCTGAATTTGAAAGAGCTTCGATGCCACTTGTATGGCGCGGTAAGGATTTGATCTTTGTTGCTGGAATTGGAGAAGAGGTGCGAGCCAAACTAGATGATGATTCTGGACCTCGTTACAGCATTCGTTGGAAGAAAAATCCGTCACTTCTTTAAGCTAAAAGAAAGAGTAAAAGGCGATACCTCTTGTTTGCGTATCGCCTTTTACTGTAGTTGAATCCGAAAGATTTTAAGCAGGAACTGTAAAAATTGCTTCAGGATTATCAAATTCCATGCCACTTGCTTTTTCAAACATTTGAAGAAGCAAGGGGACAGTAAGATTTTCCTTTTCTTTATCTCGAACATCAATGATGACGCGTCCATTATGCATCATAATGAGACGATTACCAAATCGTAATGCATCTCGCATGTTGTGCGTAATCATTAGCGCAGTCAGATGTCCTTCAGTGATTCTCTTTTTAGTGAGATTAAGAACTTTTTCTGCTGTCTTCGGATCAAGCGCCGCGGTATGTTCATCCAACAGAAGAATCTGTGGTTTCACAAGTGTTGCCATTAATAATGTAATCGCCTGTCTTTGACCGCCTGATAATGTTCCGATACGAGTCGTAAGTCTTGATTCAAGACCGAGATCTAGTTCGGCTAAAGCTTGCGTGAATTCAGCTGTTTGCTTAGGATCTGCGGACCATTTCAGTGATAATTTTTGTCCACGACGACTTGCCATTGCGAGATTTTCACCCACCTGCATATCCGCCGCAGTTCCTAGCATTGGATCTTGAAATACTCGCCCAATATATTGAGCTCGGATGTGTTCCGGCATCCGAGTCACATCAACCCCATCGATTTTGATCGTGCCACTGTCTGGCAAGAACATGCCAGCAATGCAGTTCATCAAAGTTGATTTTCCAGAACCATTTGAACCAATCACGGTGGTCCAGTCACCTTCTTCTAATTTTAGATTGACGCCTCTTAATGCTTTCTTTTCATTAGGAGTGTTCGGGAAAAAAGTTTTCTTAAGACCTTGAATTTCAAGCATGTTTAATTCCTTTTGCGCATTTCATTTAGTTTTCCACGCATCAGGGGCATTGAAAGAGCAATGGCAACTAAAATTGCTGTAAAGAGCTTTAGGTCGTTGGGAGGCATACCCATTTCGAGCACCGCCGCGATCACAATACGGTAAACAATAGAACCTAAAATAACTGAAATCAAAAGGTTCATGAAACTGCGAGTACCGAATAGAACTTCTCCAATAATGACAGAAGCTAGACCAATCACAATGGTTCCAGTTCCCATGCCTACGTCAGCAAAGCCGTTACTTTGAGCAACAAGCGCACCACATAAAGCAACCAGACCGTTAGAGATGAGAAGTCCAAGGATTACCATGATGTCTGTATTAATACCCTGAGCTCTTGCCATTTGGGAGTTACATCCTGTTGCTCGAATCGCCGTACCGAGAACTGTTCCAAAGAACCAATACATCAGAATTCCCACTAAAGCACAGGCTACAAAACCAACGATTAAGGTGGCTATAGGTGTTGAGACCGATAAGGTTTCTTCCGTGAGCGTAAAAACGGTTTCACAACGAAGTAACGGGACATTGGCTTTTCCCATAACCATAAGGTTAACGGAGTAGAGACCAATCATTGTTAAGATACCGGCCAAGAGTGCGGGTATCTTAAGTTTAGTCGTCAGTAAAGCCGTAACGGTTCCTCCGATACATCCCGCAAGCATGGCTAAGGACATTGCTATCCAAGGACTTTGTCCCATGTCGATGAGGGTCGCAGCCACCGCCGCTCCCAACGGAAACGTTCCTTCTACCGACAAATCGGCAACATCTAAAACTCGGAAAGTTAAAAAGACGCCCAAAGCCATAATCGCCCAAAGAAGTCCCTGGGAGATTGTCGCAATAATAAGATCTTGCATGTAGGGTTATTCCACTAATTCAATCTGCAGACCATCAGGAATCTTCACACCGAGTGCTTCTGCAGCGCGTTTATTAACGAGAGTTTTGAAGTTGTTCTGGAAACGAATCGCCATATCTTGTGGTTTGGATTTTTTGTCCAAGATGTCCGCTGCCATGTCGCCAGCAATCTTACCGAGTTCATAGTAATCTAGAGCAATCGCCGCAGTAGCTCCACTTTTTACCATACCGCCTTCACCTGTAAAGACTGGAAGCTTTGCTGGTTCGGTGATCTTAATCAGAGCAGGAACTGCAGAAGCGATCGTGTTATCTGTAGGGGCATAAATCAGATCGACTTTACCGACTAAGCTCTGAGCCGCTTGCTGAATATCATTCACATTAGATACCGTGGCTTCTAACACATTAAGGTTGTACTTTTGAGCTTCTTTCTTAAAGATATCAATCTGGCGCTGAGAGTTAATTTCGCTAGACGAATAGATAGCACCAATATTTTTGGTTTGAGGATAGAACTTCAAGATGAGTTCTACTAACTTATCAATAGGAGCCATATCGGAGGAGCCCGTAACATTGGTTCCTGGTTTGTCATTGCTTTTAACGAGTTTAGCGATCTCGAAATCGGTTACGGCAGTTGCGACGATAGGCGTCTTTGTGGTTGCGTTGGCCACAGTTTGCGCTGCGGGCGTCGCAATTGCGCCGATCAAATCAACCTTGTTACTCATAAAACGTTGAGCAATATTACGGAGGTTAGATTGGTCGGCTTGTGCATTTTGTTGATCAAATTTCACATTTTCTCCAGCTTTAAAACCACGGTTTGCTAATGCATCAACAAAACCGCGATTTGCCGCATCCAACGCATTGTGTTCTACCAATTGAACAATACCGATCTGCAATACTTTCTTTTCTGAAGCGGATTTACTTGCTTGTTTATCATCACAAGCCGTTAGAGAAAGAGCAGTTGCAACGGCAACAGCCATAAGACATAAACGTGAAAATTTCATAACAGACTCTTCTTGGAAAAAATTCAAGGATTAGGTAGATTGTATCAATCGGAATATCTAAAAATTACGCTACAGGAGAGAATTTATGCGTTCATGTTTAAAGATTCGATTAACTTTTCAGGTGTTAATATAAAAAAACCTTCTTTAGCACTTTTTTTCCGACACCGTAGAACTAATTTATCCCGGCTAACTAAATACTGAGCTTGTGCTGAAAGTGCTAGGTTTAAAAATTTCTGATCGTCTGAATCAAGGCACATAGTACTTGCAGATTGAGTCATGTCGTACTTAGTTGCAATAGAAGTCCAAGATTCGATAAGTCGATCTACCGTTTGTTGCGTTAGTTTAAATTGACTACGGCTTAAAACATCACGTAATTCAAAAAGTGTTTCTTCTGAGTAGATCGCTTCTATTTCACGATTTTGAATTTTTGTGAGTAAAGCAGAGGTGTTTGGATTATTGAAATATAGAAAATCTAAAATAACGTTTGTATCAAAAACAACTCGAATTAAATTCATAAAAAAAAACGGTTGCCCGTAAAGGGCAACCGTGCATTTAGAGAGAATTAGCCAATCAATTCATCAACAATTTTACGTTCTTCTTCAAGCGCTACGATATTACGAGCAATACCAGCCTTCTGTTCTTCCGTTAATTGAAGACCTTGAACGATCTGATAATCACCATCTTTACAGATGCATGGGAAACCGAAGACAAGACCTTCGGGAACACCATAAGAACCATCAGATGGAACAGCCATAGTAACCCATTGATCGTTAGAACCTAAAACCCAGTCGCGAACATGGTCAATCGCTGCATTAGCAGCCGAAGCCGCAGAGGAGTGACCTCGAGCTTCAATAATAGCGCTACCACGTTTTGCTACCGTCGGAGTAAAGTTGTCCGTGTACCAAGTTGCATCCAATGTATCGGCTACTTTCTTTTCACCAATCTTCGTTTGGTTCAAATCTGGATACATGGTGTTGCCATGATTTCCCCACACTACAAGATCCGTGATTTCATCGACAGCACAGTCATACTTTTGAGCCAATTGAGTCAAAGCGCGGTTGTGGTCTAGACGCATCATTGCGGTGAAGTTGCGTGGATTAATGGAAGGAGCACAACGTCGAGCAATGTAGGCATTGGTATTGCACGGATTTCCAACAACGAGAACCTTGATATTCTTGTTAGAAGATTGGTCAATGGCCTTACCTTGTTCGATAAAGATACGAGCATTTGCTTCGATAAGATCCTTACGTTGCATATCCTTAGAACGAGGACGAGCACCTACGAGAAATGCTACATCAGCGCCTTCGAAACATTCCACTGGATCCGATGTGCTATTTAAACTTGCCAATAAGGGGAAGGCACAATCGTCCAATTCCATCATAACGCCACGAACGGCCTTGATGGAGGTCTCATTGTTACGTTCTAACAACCAGAGGTTGATCGGTTGATCTTTACCAAAAACTTCCCCGGCACAGATTCTAAAGAGTAAAGAATAACCGATTTGTCCAGCCGCACCTGTAACAACAACTTTCATAGGTTTTTTCATGATATTTTGATTTCCTTTTAACCGAGAATGTATCAGTTGAAAATGATAAAACTAATTCTCTTAGTTTACAGCGACGTTGCAATGAAATTGAAGTTTTAAAACAACGAATCTATAGAGATTAGAGACAAAATCTTGGCATGTAACTTGGGTTAAATTTTCTCTTACAAACTTGGATCTGACTGAGGAATTAAGACTTTAGATACATAGAGGTCTTTGTTAAAATTCCAAGATTAGCCATTTTGATAATAAGATGACTGTGGGGTAACGGTATGGCGAATCAAGATAAAAGTTCTTTTCTTTTTATGACAAATGCACCCTATATAGAAGAACTTTATGAAAAGTATTTACAAAACGCCACCTCTGTTTCCGCTGAATGGCGCTCTTACTTTGATCAGGTCCACCAAGCCTCTGAAGTTAAAGAAAAAAACTATTTAGAACCGATACACGAGGTTATTTCTGTTTCTTCCGAAAAGACTATTCATGAGATCGCACGAAAACAAGTTGGAGTGCAATCCCTTATTGGTGCTTACCGTTTTTTAGGAAACCGTAGAGCGAATTTAGATCCTCTAAAAAGGAAAGAAAAACCTAAAATTGCTGAATTAGAGCCGTCTTTTTATGGATTAAATGAATCAGATATGGGAAAGATTTTTTCCACTACCAATACATATTTTGGTGCTGATTCTATGACGTTAAAGGAACTAATCCAGGCACTCGAACAGACTTACTGTGGCAATATCGGTATCGAGTACATGTATATCAGTGACCCTGTTATTAAGCGTTGGTGGCAGGAAAAATTGGAGTCGATTCGATCTGAACCGACTTTAAGTGATAAAACTAAAAGAACAATTCTTTCCTATCTGACTGAGGCGGAAGGGTTGGAGCGATATTTACATACTCGATATGTGGGACAAAAACGTTTTTCCCTAGAAGGTGGAGAAAGTTTTATTGTCTCGATGAATCATTTGGTCGAGTTGGCGACTCAACAAGGATTGGAAGAAGTCGTTATTGGAATGGCTCACCGGGGTCGTTTAAATGTTCTTGTGAATGTTTTAGGAAAGTCACCCAAAGATTTGTTTGCGGAATTTGAAGGTAAGTATTCCAGCATGGATTTACCGGCCGGAGATGTGAAGTATCACAATGGGTTTTCTAGTGACATCCTAACGACTTTAGGTCCCATTCATTTGTCTTTAGCTTTTAATCCGTCGCATTTAGAAATCGTAGATCCTGTGGTAGCAGGTTCTGTACGAGCTCGTCAGGATCAAAAGTTAGATTACCAAGGTAAAAAGGTGATGGGTGTGATGGTTCATGGCGACGCCGCTTTTGCCGGACAAGGCGTTGTGATGGAAACGCTTAATTTAGCGGATACCCGTGGCTATGGTATCGGTGGCACATTCCATATTGTCATCAATAATCAGATTGGTTTTACAACTTCAGATCCAAGAGATAAGGGGTCAATGACTTATAGTACCGATCCAGCTAAATTGATAGAAGCTCCCGTTCTTCATGTTAACGGGGATGACCCGGAGTCGGTTGTTTTAGCGACCCAACTTGCCATGGAGTTTCGTAATCAATTTTCTCGTGATGTTGTATTGGATATTGTTTGCTTCCGTCGATTGGGTCATAACGAACAAGATACACCGTCTTTGACACAGCCTCTAATGTATCGAAAGATTGATGTTCATCCCGGAACAAGAGCTTTATACGGGACTCGATTAGTAGAAGAAGGAATTCTTAAAGACTCAGATGTAAAGAAGCTGATTGCGACTTATCGACGTGATTTAGAAAATGGAATCGCTCCCCGAAAAACTCAAATAGCTTTTGATGATTCGGATGCAATGGATTGGTCCCGATACGATGGTCGCTGGACGGATTATATTCGTACGGCTGTTCCTGAAAATGAGATTATTGAACTTGGTGAAATTCTAACGACGGTTCCAGAGCACTTTAAATTACATCCACTTTTACAAAAAGTGATTAATGATCGAAAAGCGATGTTGGCAGAACAAAGTGATGTTGACTGGGGACTTGCGGAACATTTAGCTTTTGCTACTTTATTGTCCGATGGCTATTCTGTTCGAATCTCAGGTGAAGATAGCGGTCGAGGTACTTTCAGTCACCGTCATGCGGTCTGGCACGATCAGAATCGAGAGCGCTGGGATTCGGGTACTTGGATTCCATTAGAGCATTTGTTCCCTAATCAGGGACGATTCACAGTTATTGATTCGGTTCTATCTGAAGAAGCCGTTCTTGGCTATGAATATGGTTATGCGTTATCGTCACCTAAATGTCTAACAATTTGGGAAGCGCAGTTTGGTGACTTTGCTAACGGGGCACAGGTGGTGATTGATCAATTTATTTCATCTGGCGAAGCAAAGTGGGGGAGAAGATCGGGACTTACTATGATGTTGCCCCATGGTTATGAAGGACAAGGTCCTGAACATTCATCGGCGAGAGTGGAACGTTACCTGCAGTTAGCCTCTGATCACAATATGTTGATTATGCAACCCACGACCGCCGCTCAGATCTTCCACCTTCTACGACGCCAAATGCTTGGAACCGTGCGTAAGCCTTTAATTATTTTTACACCAAAGAGTTTATTGAGAAACAAGAGCGCCTCTAGCCCGCTTCAAGCACTCTCAGAAGGCGTGTTTTTACCTGTTATTGGCGAAACAGACGCAATCGAAGCCTCTGATGTTCGTCGCATTATTCTATGTACGGGGAAGGTTTACTACGAATTACACAAAAAGCGTTCTGAAAAGCAATTAAAACATGTGGCTTTGATTCGTGTAGAGCAACTGTATCCATTTCCAGAAAAAGAACTAGAAGTCCAAATGAATCGATATCCCAGTGCTGAAGAGATTGTTTGGGTACAAGATGAACCACAAAATCAGGGTGCTTGGACATATATGACCCCATTGATTTGGCAACTCATGAAAAAGGGACAAACGCTAGCATACGCAGGGCGCGAAGCTTCCTCGTCTCCAGCTGTCGGCTACGCAACACGTCATCACGAACAACTTAAAACTCTTTTAGAAGACGCTTTTGCAGATGAGTTAAAAGAGTTTAAACAAACAAAATAATCGAATTTAGATTTATAGAGGAACGGTTATGTCTTTGCTCGAAGTTAAAGTACCTCAACTTTCAGAGTCGATTTCTGAGGCTACACTTGTCGAATGGAATAAAAGAGTCGGAGACCAAGTACAGATTGATGAGGTTCTTGTTGCCATCGAAACAGAGAAAATAGTTTTAGATATTCCATCTCCGGCAAGCGGAAAACTAGTTTCGGTTGCGGTTGAAAACGGAGCAACAGTACTGGCAGATCAAGTGATTGCTGTTATTGATACTGATGCGGTTGAAGTTCAAACGAAAACGAACGAATTAGATGCTTTGACTGAGGAAATAAAAGTGTCTCCGATTCTTATGCCCTCAGCAGAAAAAATACTCTTAAATGAAGCTCTAGATCCTAATGAAATTAGGGGAACTGGATTAGGTGGTCGAATCACAAAGGCAGATGTTTTAAGAGAAATGGAGATTATAGAAAAAACGCCTAAACCAGTAGAGGCCGTGTCTGCTGAAGAAGAAGTGGTACAAAAAAATATGGGAGCCCATTCGGACCGATTAGATCAAAGAGTTCCAATGTCGCGACTTCGTAGTATGGTTGCTGAGCGCTTAGTAAGAAGTCAACAAACTTCTGCGATTTTGACTACCTTTAATGAAGTCAATATGGCCCCTGTTATTGAGTTAAGGAAGCGTTATAAAGAAGCCTTTGAGAAAAAATATAACGTTAAATTGGGCTTTATGAGTTTCTTTGTTAAAGCCGTCTGCTCAGCTCTGAAGGAATATCCCATTATCAATGCCTCAGTCGAAGGCTCCGATATTGTTTATCACAATTACTTTGATATCGGAATTGCAGTCGCATCTCCTAGAGGTCTAGTGGTTCCTGTTCTAAGGAATGCAGATCAATTAAGTTTTGCGGAAATTGAACAGCAAATTGCAGATTTTGGGCGACGTGCAAAAGAAGGAAAACTGACGATCGAGGAACTTTCGGGTGGAACCTTTACCATTTCTAATGGTGGTGTTTTTGGGTCTTTATTCTCAACACCGATTATCAATCCTCCGCAGTCGGCCATTTTAGGCGTTCATGCTACTAAAGAGCGTCCCGTTGTTGAAAATGGTGAGATTGTGATTCGTCCGATGAATTATTTTGCTCTGTCATACGATCATAGAATTATCGATGGCCGAGAAGCGGTTTTAGCGCTCGTAGCGATCAAAAATGCACTCGAAGATCCCGCTCGTCTTCTCTTAGAAATCTAAAAGAAAGCAAAGGTGACTGTGATGAATTCAGAAAGATTAACGTATGATGTCGCCGTAGTAGGGGCTGGACCTGGTGGATATATTTGTGCGATTCGTGCCTCTCAACTTGGTTTTAAGGTTTGTTGCATTGATAATTGGTTAAAGGATGGGAAACCGGCATTAGGGGGAACTTGTACTAACGTTGGATGTATTCCTTCTAAATGCTTATTGAAGTCAACTGAACTCTTTGAAGAAATTTTGCATGCACAAGAGCATGGAATTTCAGTTGAGGGTGTGCGGTTTTCTATTGAAGCTATGCAAGAGCGCAAAGATCGCATTGTTTCAGAAAGCAATCAGGGGATTCAGTTTTTATTTCGAAAAAATAAGGTTGATTTTTATCTGGGAACGGCCTCCTTTGCTTCTCATAATGAAACCGGTTCTGTGTTAAATGTTATTGACCAAGAGACGATTCAAATCCATGCAAAACATGTCGTACTGGCTACCGGGAGTCGACCAAGAGAATTTCCGGATACTCCGTTTGACGAAGATCGGATTTTATCGAACACAGGAGCTTTAGCTTTAAGGGAAACCCCAAAAACGCTTGGTATTATTGGTTCAGGGGTAATTGGACTAGAAATTGGTAGTGTGTGGGCTCGATTAGGAGCTGAGGTTCGAGTTTTAGAAGTTCAAAATCGATTGTTACCCGTAGCAGATGAAGCGATTTCTAAGGAGTTTGGACCTTTGTTAGCTAAGCAAGGGATTGCAATCGAATTGGGCGTGAAAGTTCAAACGATTGAAAATTATGGCGATCGTGTTTTGGTTTCTTATGTGAATCGAAACGAAGAAATAGAAGAACTTTGGGTAGAACGTCTATTGATTTCGATTGGTCGAATTCCTAATACTGAAAGTCTTGGGGCTGAATCCGTTGGTCTTTCTTTAAATGCTTCTGGTTTTATTGAAGTTGATGAAAATTGCCGAACGAATTTAGAAGGTGTCTGGGCGATTGGAGATGTAGTCCGCGGTCCAATGCTTGCTCATAAAGCCGAAGAAGAGGGCTTTGCGGTAGCTGAACGGATTAGGGGGATTGTCTCTGCGATTCATCTAGAGCGCATACCTAATGTGATTTACACCACACCAGAGGTGGCTTGGGTTGGTAAAACAGAAAAAGAATTGCGTGAAAGTGGGCGGAAAATTCGTGTTGGATTTTTTCCAATGAAAGCCAATGGTCGAGCTCGAGCAATCGGAAGTACTTCTGGCTTCGTTAAAGTTATTTCTGATGCTCAGAGTGATGAAATTTTAGGAATTCATATTTTAGGTACACAAGCTAGTGAGATAATTGGTCAAGCGGTACAAGCGCTTGCCTTTAAAGCAAGTTCAGAGGATTTGGGGATGCTTTGTATGGCTCACCCAACTTTGAGTGAAGCTCTTAAAGAAGCCTCTTTAGCGGTAAACCATAAAGCTTTAAATATTTAATTTGATACAAATGAAAAAAATAAGTCGAGTATTGTTGTTCGTATTGGGATTAGGGGTACAGGGTGCTGTATTTGCAGGCCCTAACGATATTCCCTTTGCAGATCGTTATCCACCGGAATCGATTAATTCGATGGAACGGGCTCAAGAGGTAATTACGGCTTATGAAAAAGAAAAGGCGGAATGGGATCAATGGCGTTCGGTTGAAGATAAGGCTTGTTATCGAAATTTTTTTGTGAATGATTGTCTTGACGATAATAAGAAAAAATACGCTAGAGAGGTCGCTAAGGCTCGAGCCGTGTGGTTAAAAGCACGCGACTTTGAACGTCAATATAAAGCGAATGAAACAAAAGCAAAACGAGAAGCCAATCTTACAAAACAAAAGCAAAAAATTGCGCAACATAAAGATCATTCTGATAAAGAGGTATTTTCGGATACCACTCGTACTCAGGAACGTGATTTGACTCTAGAGCAGGAACAGGCAAATCAAAAAGAGTACGAATTAAAACAACAACGTCATAAAGAGCGTGTCAAACAAGAACAAATGAAAGAAAAACCGACGCCTTCTACAACGATGGATGAGCGTCTTAAGGCACGGGCGGAACGTCGTAAGGCCGCTGAAGCCAAGCGTCTTGAAAATATTCGTAAACGTGCCTCGAAAGCTGCCGAGTACGAGCGCCAAGTAAAGCTCCGTGAAGAGCAAAAAAATCAAGTACTTGAAGATTTATCTACCATTATCTATAAGTAGATCGGTTCATGACGGAAAGTTCTGACGAAAAAAAATATCTTGATCGAGTTTTAAATATTTTTTCCGAGGGCGCAGAGCTTTCTCGGGCAACTGTTGGTTTTAAGGCTCGTCCCTCACAAGTTGATTTTGCACTTGCGGTTGCCCAAGCACTCGTTGATAAACGAACGATCGTGGTTGAAGCGGGAACTGGAACGGGTAAAACATTTGCATACCTAGTTCCCGCACTTTTGCATGGGGGACGTATCTTAATTTCAACGGCAGGTAAAACCTTACAAGATCAACTTTTTTATAAAGATATCCCAGCTCTAATTCGAGCGCTTGGCCTTCCAGTAAAAGCCTCTGTCCTTAAGGGGCGTTCTAACTATATTTGCCCGCTACGTTTAGAGCGAGCTATGGAAAACAACGTTGCTAAAAGTAAAGAAGAAGTACGTTATCTCAATGAAATTTACAAGTTTTCTTTAGCTAGTCGTACCGGAGAAAGAGCAGATGTTTCAACGGTTCCTGAAAATTCTCCTATTTGGTCTGAAGTCACTAGTAGTGCGGAAAATTGTCTCGGTAAAGAATGCGAACATTATGACGATTGTTTTTTGATGAAAGCTCGAAATCGAGCCAAAAGTTCTGATTTAGTGGTGGTAAATCATCATGTTTTTATGGCGGATCTTTCATTTAAAGACGATGACATGAATGAGTTGCTTCCCAATTTTGATTTGGTTGTATTGGATGAAGCGCATCAATTACCAAGCATTGCTCAAGACTTTTTTTCAGAAACATTATCTTTATACGATGTTAAAGCAGTCGCTCAAGATGCGATTCTAAGTGCCACTCGAAAAGAGGCTCAAAGTGAAACAGACTGGGGTCAGTTAGGAAAACGAATTGTTAATGCGTGTGATGATCTTCGCTTACAAATGACCGCATTAGGTTTGAAAGAAGATTATCGAGGTGCGGTTGAAAATTTCCGTGACCGATATTTATTGACTGAGTCCTTTGAAAAGCTGTCGAAATGTATTGTTGCGATGCTAGAAGCGGTTGCACCTCTAGAGGATGATAATGATCCAGAATTTAAGCTGATCGTTAGTAATTTAGAGGAATTTCGCTTAAAGACTTCTTTTTGGGCTGAGGTATTTGCAGATCGTATTAACACTTCAGAAAATGGCGATTCACCATCCGTATATTGGTTTACGTTATCTGCAAAAAATGCTTGGTTTAATAAAACTCCCTTATCGTTTGCAAAAGCGTTTAAACGGGTTCGAGAAAAAGTAGGAAACCCCTGGGTATTAACTTCGGCGACCTTATCGGTTCAAAATGATTTTTCTCATTTTCTTGAACAAATGGGGGCAGATGATGCTCAAACTTATCGATGGGAATCTCCGTTTGATTATGAAAATCAAGCCCTTTTATATATTCCTGAAGAGATATCGTTCCCGAATACCGCTCAATTTTCAGAAGATGTTGCCGATCATATATGGCCATTAATTCGATTATGTGAAGGACGTTGTTTTGTGCTTTGTACTACGCTTCGAGCCGTCAGTACAATTTCAAGTCGTTTGCGTCAGAAGATGAGAGAAGAGGGCGTTACCTATCCTTTATTTATTCAAAACGAGATGCCTAAAAAAGAACTCATCAACAGCTTCCGTAAAAGTGGTAATGGAATTTTAGTAGGCAGTATGAGTTTTTGGGAGGGTGTGGATATTAAAGGCGATGCCCTTTCTATGGTCGTGATCGATAAAGTGCCCTTTACACCACCAGATGATCCGATATTTGACGGTAAGAAAAAATGGCTTGAATCCCAGGGTAGAAGTGCCTTTAGAGAATTGTCACTTCCCGAAGCTACTATGCTCTTAAGACAAGGTGTGGGACGTTTAATTCGTGATGAATCCGATTGCGGTCTTGTGATGATCTGTGATCGACGTCTTATTGATCCAAGATGTGGCTGGGGCAAAAGTATCTGGAAGGCGCTACCACCTTTTGCTCGTACGAAAAAAAAGGAATCCGCCTGCTTGTTTTTAAGTGAAAACTTAACGAAAGAAGAGGTGAAGTAAAACTTAAAAGCATATCGCAGGAAAGGTGTTGTATACGGATGGAGCTAGTTTGTTCTATTGTTAATCGAGATGGAAAGGGTGAGTATATGATCAAACTTCGGTAAGCTAGGTTTTCTGAAGATGCTATTAGGAATAGGTGATCGAGGGGGAATTTCTTAGGAATTTCCCTTTTTTCAATTTGAAAATCTTAAATTTCTTACATTATCGATTAATCTGTTGGCTTTGAAAAAATAAACGATTAGGAATATTGGCGTGACAGACAACAAAACCGTATCAACGTTTGGTTCTCGAGTTGGATTTATTTTAGCCAGCGCTGGTTCCGCTGTAGGTCTATGAGCTATTTGGAAGTTTCCTTATATGGCAGGAAGTCATGGCGGTTTTGTTTTTGTACTTCCTTATATTTTATTTACTTTCACGATCGGCATTGTGATGCTGATTAGTGAATACGCAATTGGTAGAGCAGGAAAACAAGCCGCTATCGGCTCTCTAAGACGTGTGGCTGGAAAATATTGGACCATTTTCGGTGCTTTAGGTGTTTTGACAGGGTTTACGATTCTTTGTTTCTATTCCTGTGTTGGTGGATGGTGTTTGAAATATTTAGTGGATGCCGTTACAGGACAAGGCCTTATGGTCAATACCGATCAACTGAATCAACACTTTGGCTCTTTCGTCAGTGATGGCGTTAAAAGTTACGCTTATCAATTAGTATTTTTGGTTGCAAATGCTTATGTTGTAATCAAAGGTGTTGAAAAGGGGATTGAACGACTGTCTAAAGTTCTCATGCCCCTATTATTTATCTTAATGTTGATATTGATTGTCCGTGGCTTGAGTCTTCCTGGGGCTTGGGAAGGTGTTGAATACCTTTTTAAACCTCAGTGGGATGCTTTTAATGCTGAAACCATTTTTAATGCCATGGGATTTACATTCTTTTCCTTGTCATTAGGTTCTGGAGCAATGGTGACCTATGCGGGTTACCTTTCGGAAAAAGAAAATTTACTGACTTCGACTGCGTGGGTGGCCTTTTTAGCCATTCTTTCAGCCCTACTAGGTGGTCTTATGGTCATGCCGACTGTTTTTGCGTTTGATTTAAGTCCTACGGCTGGTCCAGGTCTTACTTTTGTGACTATGCCTGCTATTTTTGCGCAAATGCCTTTAGGACAACTCTTTGCTGTGGCTTTTTATTTGTGCCTTGTGGTCGCAGCGATCACAAGCTCAGTATCCATGCTTGAAGCCATGACCGCAACCCTAATACAGGAAACCCGTGTTAACCGAACGATGATTACCGTGATTGCTACGATCGTCGCCGCCATTATTGGTCTTTTCTGTACTTTGAGCTTTGGAAGTCTATCGGAATTTAAAATATGGGGCCGAACTGTATTTGACCTTTTAGATTTCTTAACGAGTAACATCGGTATGCCAGTTTCTTTGATGGGCTTTAGTTTTGTTTCAGCTTGGGTTTCTTGGCATGTGACGAAAAAACAATTGACAACTGCTTCTTCTTTATCCCCGAGAACACTTGGTTTACTTCGTTTTGGAATAGGTGTTTTATCACCGATTTTGATTGTCACAGTAGTTTTATCTGGATTGCTTTAAGAAAAAGAAACTGTTTCGAGAGAAACTCAAAGAACGAAGGGTCGATGATTTTTCTCTTAAAATGCTATTGAATTGAAAATAAATGAATTTTATGGCCTCTTTGATTGATAAATTCTTACATCAACCCAAGTACTGGATTATTACTCCGGTATTGTTGGTTGTTGGTGCTTTATCGATTCAAATCTATCGAGATGGTTTTTTAGATCTCGGTGTCGATAAGGGGAAAGAGCTTCAAAAATCCAAAGAAACCGTTTATTCAGAATGGAAAAAACAAATTCAGGAACAAAATGTCCTACAGAGAACTTATCAGATGAGCATTCGTGCAGATAAGTTACATTTTTCTCAAAAGAATCTCATTGAGTATATTTTCAAGACTTATAAGGCCGTTAAACGTGAAGAAGCTCAGAACATTGTTAAACAAGCCTACTTAACGGGGCAACGATTAAATTTAGATCCTCGTATGATTTTGGCCATCGCTGCGATGGAAAGCAGTTTTAACCCCAATGCAATCAGTACGACCGGGGATCACGGTTTGATGCAGGTTCAAATCAGACTTCATAAAGAAAAGTTTGAACCCTTTGGAGGTATTGAAAAAGCATACGATATTGTGGCTGGTATCGAAGTTGGTAGCCGAATCTTTAAGGATTGTTTAAGAAGGAAAGGAGATGCTCAGAACGCATTAAAGTGTTACGTTGGGGCGGGTTACCACGGCAATGATAGGGGCTATGCCTCAAAGGTTTTAAATCTAAAAATGAGTCTGCAATACGCTTCTGAGGGTAACTATCGTCGTGCTAATCAGGTGATGCGTCGTGGCAGTTCGTATGTTAGAGAAGAAAATGTAGATTTTTCTAATGTCTTTTTCTCACAAAAACTATTTAGTTAAGGAATTAAGTGAGTTTTTTGACAAGACTTCCATTTTTGAGCCATTGCTTCTATTTTATCTAATTCGGGAATGTGCTCATAACCACAAAGAATTCGAGCCAAACGGTCTGTATCTGCTTTCCCTTTTAAATTGAACGACACTTTATCAGTAAAGGGAGCCGGATCGTCTTTAGCAAAGTTTGTGAAAGTCATTGTGCCCTCAAGGGACTTGGCTCGGCAGGCTGAAGCTGAAACTCTAAGACTTGAATGCGTAATATGCTTACTTGGCATATCGATTGCAATGGTTTCTGCTTGATAGTAATCCTTTTTATTGAGACGTAAATGTCTAAAAGAACGATTACGAATCCATAAAGATTTTCCTGTTTCTGCTCGAGAAATATTTCTCCAATCTCCTGGATGGGAAATTTGTAGTAAATAGAAGGGGAGTTTATTTTTTTGCGATTCTTGATCTGCCAGACGAGATAACTGCTCACAGCTCATGTCTTCGACTTTCTCGGGAAGTGGTTGAAGTGTTTTACAACCGGTAAGTCCCATGGTTATGAATCCAATAATCAAACAGGCTTTTGTTATTGAACACAATTTGAATTGGGAAGAAGAAAACATAAGACCTTAAATACGCTATCTAATGATGAAAGAAAGCCATCAATGAATATTGACTCGTATTCATTGATGGTTTTTCTTTAAAGAAAGATTACTTGATGAGACCTTGTTCTTTTAGGTTTTGAAATTCAAGTGTTTTTTGATAAGTATCAAAAGAAGGTCTATCTTTGTTCGCTTCGATAATACGGCGGATATCAGCTTCTTTATCGGTCATATTCAATGCCTTGTAGCATTCAGCCATCAGCTCAAGAGCACCTTCGGCTTGAGGTGATGTTTGGAAATCGGTTAAGACGATCTGAGCTCGGTTAATCGCCGCGAGGTACGCATGGCGCACAAAATAGTAACGAGCGGTATTAAGCTCATACTTAGCCTGTGCTTCTACCAATTCATGCATTCTTTCTCTAGCATCGTTAGCATAACGACTATATGGGAAACGCAAAGTTAATTCTTTGAAAATATCGAAAGCATCCCGAGCCGCTTGTGCATCTCGCTGAGATAAATCCTGCTTTGTTAGATAATTCATCCATCCGTCATCTTCGTCTAACGTCGCAAGGCCTTTAAGGTACATGACGTAAGAGGCCAACTGATGATCTGGATACTGTCTTAAGAAACGATCTGTATTTTGAATCGCTAAAGCCATATCATGATTCTTATAATGTGCGTAAACCGTTTCTGCTTGAGCTTGTTGGGCATAACGGCCGAAAGGATAGCGAGCTTCAATTTTTTGGTAGTACTCTAGGGCAGTTTCCAAGTTGCCTTCGTTTAAATTATCACGGGCTTCTACATAGAGTTTATCGGGAGACCACCCTTCTGTAGGGTCTTCAATTCCTTTTAGCCAACCACAAGATGCACTGGTTAAAATAACGGAACCTAAAGCGACACAGGCAAGGGTGCGCTGAATAAACGAAAAATAGGACAAAGACATGTTTGAATCACAAAAACAGGATACGTCAGGAGATTATAGCCACAGTGAAGGCGAAGGCGGGGATTTTATGGATCAAGAAAACGAAATTCGTTCATTTATTGTAAATTTTGATGATGACGGAGCTCGTTTGGACAAAGTTTTAGCACAACATTTTCCAGATATCTCTCGTTCTCGCATTAAAACCTTAATTGAAGAGGGTGCCGTCACTCTTAATGGTTCCATCTGTACTCTGGCTAAGACAAAGTTGTCCTTAAACCAAGAAGTTTGTATTGAAGTTAAACCGAGAATCGAAGATCAGGCATTTATTGCAGTTCCAATGGAAATCGATGTGGTCTATGAAGATGGTTCGATTCTTGTAATCAATAAGCCGGCAGGACTCGTTGTACACCCTGCTGCCGGGCACTGGGATGACACACTATTAAATGGTCTTTTAGCTTACGATCCCATTTTTAAGAAATTACCCCGAGCAGGTATTGTTCATCGTCTCGACCGAGACACCAGTGGTTTGATGGTGGTTGCTAAAACCGAAAGAGCACAATTGGATTTGGTGCGTCAATTACAAGAACGTACGGTAAAACGAGAGTATTGGGCGATTACCCGTGGTCAAGTACCTCAAGAAAAGATTATCGATGCATCCATTGAACGCGACCCTAGAAATGCACTTCGTTTTATCACAAGTCATGCAGGTAGAGCAAAGCCCGCTCAAACCCATGTTCGCTTAGTTCAAAAGGTAGAAGTTAACGGAAAGCCCTTCTCATGGGTGGCTTGTCGTTTAAAAACAGGACGAACACACCAGATTCGAGTTCACATGGAGTCTATTGGTTTTCCATTGATTGGAGATCCTATTTATCGAAATAAGCTACCTAAACCTCAAGAAGATGGTTCTGTGCTTCATTCTTTTAGTCGACAGGCGTTACACGCTTCCCGATTGGGGTTATTGCATCCTGAGACCGGAGAGATGATGGAGTGGTTTGCAGAACCCGCAGATGACTTTAAAAACTTAATGGATGAACTAGGCCTTGGTCCTTGGGATCGTCCGACTGAAGTCTTTGGTGATCCTGTCGTGATGGTCGATTTAGATGAACAAGAGACCTTTAGTGATGTGGGTCGAGTCTCTTCTTGGGATGACTTTGATTTTGGTGACGATGAGGATGATACAGACTATCAAGTTTGGACCGTAGAAAGAAGAAAAGATTAAGAATGTCAATTACTAAACCTTCAACAGAAGTCATTTATCCCGAGTGGGATGCTCCAGAAAATGTACATGCTTTGTTTACTTTGCGTAGTGGAGGACTATCTGCTGGACCCTGGGGCGGTGAAGATGGCTTTAATGGTTTAAATTTAGCCAATCACGTCGGCGATAGTCCTTTTGCAGTCAAAATGAATCGACAGTTTTTACGCTCTTGGATTCCGTCAGAACCTAAGTGGCTAAACCAAATACATTCTACGGAAGTGGTTGTAGCCGATCAAATTGAAAATCCGGTTGATGCGGATGCTTCAATTACAACCAATAGCAACGTGGTTTGCGTGGTGATGACCGCAGATTGCTTGCCTATTTTATTGACTGATCGCCAAGGGTGTGCGGTATCTGCGGTTCATGCTGGCTGGAGAGGTTTAGTTCAAGGTATTATTCAAAAATCAGTCGAAGAAATGCGCAAGACTTTAGCGGATCCAGAAGCGGAAATTATGGCCTGGATTGGTCCTTGCATTCGTCAGGAATCGTTTGAAGTACAAGAAGATGTCGCTCAGATTTTTAGAGAAAGTTCTTTGTCTGCTGTAGCGAACACGGCTATTTCTCAGAATGGAAACTCTTTTCTATTAGATTTACCCGCTTTTGCTAAAGAAGCGTTACGACTTCAAGGGGTTACTCAAGTGTTTGATTCGGGTTGCAATACTTATACTGACGCCAAACGATTTTACAGTTATCGTAGAGATGGAGATTGCGGGCGCCATGCAACATTGATTTGGAAAGATTAATGTGTGGAATACAAGTGTGTTTTCATGATGATTTAGAGCCATTCAAAATGAGAGGGTTATGTTAAAGCTAAATCCTGTTCGAGTAGATCAGATGAGTAATTTTTTACATGAAAATGAAATGCAATGGCATGTGGAATTGCCTCGCTATAAGATTTTCAGCTGGCCTCATTTTCTTTTATTGACCTTTTTATTTATTTTGATCTGCTTGATTTATAGCTTGGTGGACTATGCTTTTTTCTTTAAAAGCTGGTGGGCCATGTTTATTCTTCCGGCAACAGGACTTTTTCTTTACGCTCTTATTAATAGTTTTTTACCCAATATTCAAATGTTCTATCGAATTGATCGAGACGGCATCTATGGGGAAACTCGTTATTCCAGTTCAAAACTATTGCAACTGTTGAAATTTCTTTGGAGGCTCATGCTGTCTTTTATGGGAAGTGACGACGATAGCTATAAGAGTTCTCATACCTCTAAATCTCGTCATGTTGGATGGAAGGATGTCCGAAAAATATCTCCCAATGAACAGTGGAATCGCATTTCACTACAGTGTGGATTACAAGGTTCCATGATCATATGGCTTACCGATGCAAATTTTAATCAAGCTCTTAATGCGATTAGAGTACAGATGCGAAATTATTCTTTAAGAACTAGGCGTCCGTTTCAAAGAAAGTAATGAATTTATGCGGAATCAGAGCAAAATGTTAAAAATTTTATTAACAGCAGTATTATTTTCAGGGTTTGTTATGAATGCGAGTAGTAAAGAAATCGTGATTGATCTCAGAACTCCAGCTGAAATTTCGGCAACTGGAATCGTTCAAGGTGCGGTGAGTGCAGATATGCAATCAAAGGATTTTCTTGAGCGAATCAAAAAGTTAGAACTAGCCTCTGATGATAAGATTAAACTGTACTGTCGCTCAGGTAGACGGGCCACGCATGTTCAACAAATTTTGAAACAAATAGGATTTAAAGATATTGAGAATTTGGGAGGCTATGAAGAGGCGTCCCGTAAACTTAATCTTCCCCTTGTTAAACCTTAAATTTTTAGTGTAAGTATGATGCAAAAAAGACCCCCTCGAATCGGTTTTGTATCCCTGGGATGCCCAAAAGCATTGGTCGATAGTGAACGAATTGTGACAAATCTACGTGCTGAAGGGTATTTGATTAGCTCCACATACCAAGGGGCAGATCTTGTGATTGTTAACACGTGTGGCTTTATCGACGCCGCAGTCGAGGAATCTCTGGAAGCCATTTCTGAAGCACTAGAAAAAAACGGTCGTGTGATCGTAACCGGATGTCTCGGGGGTAAAAAGGTTCAAGATGGGACTAATTTTATCTTTAATAAATTCCCAAAACTTCTTGGAGTTACCGGCCCTGATGAAACCGAAGCTGTTTTAGCTTTAGTCCATGAACATTTACCTCGTCCTCATGAACCCTACGGTTCTTTAGTACCGGGTAATGGACTTCGGTTAACTCCAAAGCATTACGCTTATTTGAAGATTTCAGAAGGCTGTAATCATCACTGTACTTATTGCATCATTCCTCAATTACGAGGTCCTTTGGTTTCTCGTCGTATTGGTGACATTCTTCGAGAAGCGGAAAATCTGGTCAAAGGTGGTGTGAAAGAGTTGATTGTGATTGCACAAGACACCGCCGCCTACGGCATTGATCGACGTTATGGATTAGATTTTATCGGAGGACGCCCTGCAAGAACCGATATTAAAACGCTTTTCCGAGAACTTGGTAACTTAGGTATTTGGGTTCGTCCCATGTATGTTTATCCCTATCCGTCCGTTGATGAATTGATTCCTCTTATGAATGAAGGGAAGTTGTTACCATACTTAGATGTTCCGTTTCAACATGCATCTGAAAGAATCCTTCGCGCGATGAAGCGCCCAGGAAGTGAGCGTAATATGGAACGTATCAATGCTTGGAGAGCTTTGTGTCCCGACATTACGATTCGCTCAACCTTTATCGTAGGTTTTCCTGGAGAAACGGAAGAAGATTTTGAGATCCTTTTGGACTTCTTACGTGAAGCTCGTTTAAACCGAGTAGGTTGCTTCCCATATTCAGCTGTGGATGGTGCGATTGCTAATGGATTAGAGGGCTCGGTTCCTGAAGAAGTGAAATTAGAGCGTCGAGAACGCTTCATGCAGGTCCAAGCAGAGGTTTCTCGTCAACTTCTAGAAGCTAAGATCGGTTCGGTTCAAACCGTTTTAGTAGATGAAGCTTCGGATGAAGACGGAATTGCTACCGCTCGATCCACATCAGATGCGCCAGAAATTGATGGCCTTGTATTCATTGAAGGATCGCCTAAAGTTCAGCCCGGCGACTTTGTCAAGGTTCGAATCACCGACAGTAGCGACTACGACTTATTTGCTGAAGTAGTTGAATAAAGTATCTTTATTTTCGGTATTGAATTTGATATCGACTTGCCTGCCAAAGACCAAGGCATAAGAAAAAGGTAGACAGCAACACCAAATGGATTAGATAAGGTGTAATAGCTGATATAGGAGCACCTACTTGCGAAGATTGCAATAGGGCTGATGTGGCTGGTGTGGATGGCAGGCAATAAGCGAGAGCATGAGCCCAAGTGGGCATGTTTTCCCAAGGGAAAATGTTTCCGGTTAGGAAAATGGCTCCAATCGAAGACAGGACACTGAGCTGTACCACCAAAGGTGTTTTACCCATAAAAAATGCAATGCATATTCCGAGTGTAGCTATTGAAAAAGCATAAATAACGGAAGTAAGCAGAGTGGCAAAAATATTTTGGAAAGAGCGAATTTCATGCCACCAAAAAGAAATACCTTCTAAAAATACAATCCAGGTAAAGATTAAAAGCGTAAAGGTTAGCAAAAGGGCTAAATAACCTTTGATTCCACGAATAGCTTCCAGTAAAGGTAAGGGCGCTTTTTTACGAATAAACCAATCATGAATGAGTAGACCAATCCCTGCGATAAAAGCAGTTTGGAAAATGATCGTAAACACAATCGGTACAATAAAATTTTGGTAGCCGGCAATTGTGTTGTACATATATTGCACAGTTAAGGGAGGAGGTGCTTTTGAAGCTTGAACGACTTCTGATAAAGGAATTCCGCCATCAACCATTTCTTTCGTTAAAGCATTCTGAATTGCAGTTTGAACAGGTCCTTGGGCACCTTTCATCGTGGTTCTTGATATGACGATAAAGGAACCGTTCGCTACTAAGGAAATTGAGGTTGGACGATTAGTAAGAAAGTCAGAGGCAAAATTTTTAGGAA
>JAFTYR010000076.1 GCA_017461315.1 Burkholderiaceae bacterium
AGCGACTTTGTTCATTGATGGCAGAAAAATTATTTTAAACGCATAGGGGGTAAATGAAATGCAAGTAAAAATCGAATTAGTACCGGGTGGCACAAAGCCGGAGAAAAAAACACCGGGTGCAGCAGCTTATGACTGTTACGCTCGCGTTGATAAAATTCTTGTCGCTCCTGCAATTATTCCTTTGGGTTTTAAAATTGAGCTTCCGGAAGGTTATCACGCTGAAATCGTTCCTCGTTCCAGTATTGGATTGATGACCACTTTAAGAATGGCTAATAGCGTTGGAATAATTGATTCCGATTATCGTGGAGAGGTTGGCTTCATTGGCGAATCCTCTCTTTCTGAACCGATAGTAATCAAAAAGGGCGATAGAATTGCCCAAATGCTTATAAAAAGAGATGTTGATACTGAATTGGTTGTAGTTGAAAAGCTTTCCAGCACCGAGCGTGGAGAAAAAGGTTTTGGGAGTACCGGGAAATGAGTAACGCAAGACGCAAAATGAGAAAACGAGCTTGGAAAGTTTGCATTAAACATGGCAAATCTATTGGCTTAAGGAAAGAAATAATTCTTGATGTTCTTTTATATCAAGCATACAAAAGGTATGGGCTTGATACTTCTGGAACTTGGAAAGAGAGATATTCTGTTGGCATACGTATTTTGGATGCAATAAAAAGAAGAATCAACTTCTTTAACCAATATTCTTGGATTACACGTAAAAAATTAGGTGGCTTATCAAATTTTATGTGTAAGACTTTTAAATGGCATAAAGTAGAGGTGGAAAGAATTTGACATCCATTAACAAAATTGCAGTTTTAAGAGACGCTATTCTTCCTGCTGGTGCTGCTCAAACACGGAACATCAAAGCCTTAAAGCACATTAACAAACTGGAAGATGAGGAAGCACAATCTCTAATTAGCAACATAATTACAAATCAGGCGATTTTAAAAAATCATCTCGAAAAAGAACTTGCCAAAGAAATCAAGAAAAGAGGTAATCGATGATGGCAAAAAATTACATGGCAGATATTGCCCAAATGTTAGGCTTTCAAAAACACGAAGTTTTTCAGATTGTGACAATTGACCAAGAAGAAGGTGAACTTATTGATACCGTTTGTATTACTGACGAAGGCTTGGAAGTAATGTCAACTTTCGGATGTGCGCCAACTCTTGAGAATGATACTCTTTTGGGCATTTTGCTTGGCCACCATGAAGTTAGGAGATGTGAATAATGGAACCTATCAAAATCAAAGTTTTAAAGTACACCGATAAGGACAAGAAACCTATTGTAACCGAAATCGTAAACAGTTTGACAAGTAGTCAAAATATTGTTGGTATCGAAGGTGAGCCTGCTTTCATTGAATGTGTGACATTACCTATTCGTAATCGTAGAGATTTGGTTGCGATAATGGATGATGAAGGTAAACTGAAAAAATTACCACTGGTTCGTGGCCTGTATGATGATGCTGGATGCCTTGTAGATTGTATTCATGGTAATTTCTTCGTTTGTGCAGCTGACTTTGAAGAAGGCTTTACAAGCCTTAATGATTACGAAATCGAACTCATTAAAAATTATTTTAGGGACGGTGACCTTTAATGTTTCAACCACCTTTTAGACAGAAGGGCGAGAGACCCGCCAAAAACCCGGAAACAATAATTCAAGGTCAAGTGCGTGATGCGCTTCGACTTGATGGTTGGTACGTTATTCGTCACCAACAGGGAATGGGTTCGCATCCGGGATTATCCGATTTAACCGCTATTAAAGACGGTGTAACAATTTATGTGGAAATCAAAACTCCACGAGGTTACCAATCGGACAAACAAAAGAAATTTCAACATGATATCGAGCTCCATGGTGGCAAGTACATTATTGCTCGGAGCGTTGATGATATCCAACCTTATTTGACCAGGACAATGAAGCTGTTCTAATCTAAACCGAAAGGGGGCGCTGCTTAGTGCGGCGGGAGACACGTCAATATATTTGCGCTGAACTTCTAAACTATCAGCGCTCCAGAAATGAAATGCACAGAATTCGAGAAAAACTTGACGACATAAGACTATTCCCT
>JAFTYR010000077.1 GCA_017461315.1 Burkholderiaceae bacterium
AGAAGTTCAGCGCAAATATATTGACGTGTCTCCCGCCGCACTAAGCAGCGCCCCCTTTCGGTTTAAATTAGAACAGCTTCATCGTCCTGGCCAAATAAGGTTGGATATCATCAACGCTCCGAGCAATGATGTACTTGCCACCATGGAGCTCGATGTCATGTTGAAATTTCTTTTGTTTGTCCGATTGGTAACCTCGTGGAGTTTTGATTTCCACATAAATTGTTACACCGTCTTTAATAGCGGTTAAATCGGACAATCCCGGGTGCGAACCCATTCCCTGTTGGTGACGAATTACATACCAACCATCAAGTCGAAGCGCATCACGCACTTGCCCTTGAATTATTGTTTCCGGGTTCTTGGCGGGTCTCTCGCCCTTCTGTCTTTTGAAAGGTAGTTGAAACATTAAAGGTCACCGTCCCTAAAATAGTTTTTAACAAGTTCGATTTCGTAATCATCAAGGCTTTCGAAATCTTCATCACCAGCTGCACAAACAAAGAATGTTCCGTGAATGCAGTCCACAACGCAACCAGCGTCATCATACAAGCCACGAACCAGTGGTAATTGTTTCAGTTTACCTTCTTCATCCATTACCGCTACCAATCCCCTGTTGTTATGGATAGGCAATGTAACACACTCAAAATGAGCAGGCTTACCTTCTATACCAACAATATTTTGACTACTTGTCAAACTGTTTACGATTTCGGTTACAATAGGTTTCTTGTCCTTATCGGTGTACTTTAAAACTTTGATTTTGATAGGTTCCATTTGTTTTCCCCTTTCTAAAAGTTCTTGGCGTAAATTCTTTTCAAGATGTCGCCTCAAGGTTGACTGCTTTTCAATGATTTCGTTTACCATAGCCAAAGCTTTTTCATCGTTAAGTTTACTGATATGTTTTAAGGCTTTAAGGTTCCGTGTTTGAGCAGCACCAGCAGGAAGGATGGCATCTCTTAAAACTGCAATTCTGTTAATAGCTTCAGACACTTACTACACCCCATTTAAGTTCACTTCCACATTGAGCACAAAATTTTTCACAATCTGCAACAATGTGTCCACACTTACAATCACCAACAAATTCAGCTCCCGGAAATATTTTCCTTTGATTTTTAGGAACCACGACTTTAATTTCGTCATTCAAAATTTTGTTTATATCACGTAGCTTCTCTAAAGAAATTTTGCACCTATATGCGCTATCAAAAAGATTATAAAACGCATGCGTTAACTCTCTTTTTTCAACTTCATCTCTATAATCTTGCATTGAAAGAAAGATATCATAGCTATAATCACGACCGTAATGTGCATCATAAATTCTAAGAGATTCCTTTTCAATTTTGGTATCACTCGCAATCCCAGAGATATGAATGTACTTTCTTCCAATTTTGGTTATCGTAACTTCTTTTAATAAATTACGTCTTATGTCCAACGCAAAAATTACGTCACCAACTTTTAAATCTTCAACTTTCATTTCCCTGTACTCCCAAAACCTTTTTCTCCACGCTCGGTGCTGGTGGAAACCTTTTCAACTACCACCAATTCAGTATCAACATCTCTTTTAATGAGCATTTGAGCAATCCGGTCGCCTTTTTTAATTACTACCGGTTCGGAAAGAGAGGATTCGCCAATGAAGCCAACCTCTCCACGATAATCGGAATCAATGATTCCAACGCTATTAGCCATTCTTAAAGTGGTCATCAATCCAATACTGGAACGCGGTACGATTTCGGCGTGATAGCCTTCCGGAAGCTCAATTTTAAAACCCAAAGGAATAATTGCAGGAGCGACAAGGATTTTATTTTCACGTGCGTAACAGTCATAAGCTGCTGCACCCGGTGTTTTTTTCTCCGGCTTTGTGCCACCCGGTACTAATTCGATTTTTACTTGCATTTCATTTACCCCCTATGCGTTTAAAATAATTTTTCTGCCATCAATGAACAAAGTCGCT
>JAFTYR010000078.1 GCA_017461315.1 Burkholderiaceae bacterium
CCTTACGTAGCAGAATATATTTCTTCACTGCCGATTTCCGGCATTGATGGAACCATGAAAAAAAGAAAAGTTGCAACTGGATATGCACACGTTAAGACAGGTTACATTGAAAATGTTCGCTCCATAGCAGGTTACATTAAGGGAACGAGTGGGCGATATTACGCAGTATCGGCCATCATCAATTCCGTACATGCAATCGACTCTATGCCCGTTATGGACGCTGTAATCACCTGGATTTATAAACATGGCTAGACTCCTAATCGATATAAATCATTACTTAATGCCATGTCAAAAGAAACTCGGACGGTTGTTAGTGAAATATTAAGTACGGTTTTATCGATTAGTTCTTTTGCCAAACTCGTTACTCAATTTATAAGTACTCGTTTGCAAATTGCTTCACAAGAACTAAAAACGATACCGATTCATGTGGCCTCACTAATCGGCTACACCGTGTCGTTGTGCCTTTTTGCTACTTTAAGCACAATTTCCATCTCCTTTATTTTTCTCGTTGTATTCTGGGATAGTTATCGCATATTAACGATAGTTGCGATTGCATTTTTTTACTTAGTTATTACAGGATGGTTATTAAGAAAAGTCCGAGTTATCTCTTTAAAGATAACGCACTCGATGGATTTAATGCGTCAAACCATAGAAAACGATATCAGTAAATTAATTGGTCCTGGTGAAGATTCAACGAATACAAATGATAAAAACAAACCCGTTTAGTACTCTAATACCAAACGGGATTCTTTTTTAATTAGGAGTGTCTGATAACTCTTTGTCTGGCAAACATTGAGCAACGACTCGGTCTAAACGTCGACCATCCATCTTTTTAACTTCAAACCGCCAATTTTCCCATTCGACTCGATCGCCTTCTTTGGGGATTCTTTCTAACATATACATGATCATTCCCCCAACGGTGGTATATCGCTCATCTTGTTCATCTGGACACTCATCGATATCCAAAATATCTTTCATTTCCGGTATCGGCAATAATCCATCGAATTCATACGCTCCATTTTTTAGTTTCACAACGAGAGCATCAGCTGGGGTATCAGGTTTAAATTCTCCAGCAATAGCTTCTAAAACATCATGCGGTGTTACAAGCCCCAGAACCGCACCATATTCATCAACAACTAAGGCAAGAGCGGCATCGTTTTGTCTAAAATTTTCAAGTAACTCCATCCCAGTTAAAGATTCAGGAACATAGACAACTGGCTGTGTAATATTATTAAAATTGACAGTCCCTTCTGTCATAATCTGTCTTAGTAGTTGTTGCGTTGTCACAATTCCCTTAACTTCATCAAGACCGCCTTGACAGACCGGCAAACGAGAGAATTTTGAATTGAGAACCTTCTTCATATTCTCTTCACTATCATCCTCAAGATCAAGATACTCTACTTCTGCTCTTGGCACCATTAAAGAAGCAATCGCCCGATCGTCTAATCGGAAAACATTACGTACCATCGTATGTTCCTGAGCATCCAGAACCCCTGTTTCTCCACCCTCTTCAATCATCGAGTGAATTTCTTCTTCAGTAATTTGCTGAGAATCGCCCTTAATTCCAAACCACTTCATTAATGTCTCGGTCGATGAAGAAAGTAACTTTACAAAAGGCATCGCCAAAATCGAAAGCCAATAAATCGGTTTAGCTACTATACGTGCCACGGTATCCGCAGCGAGTTGTCCAAAGCGTTTTGGTACCAATTCACCAATGACGATCGAGAAATACGTAATTAAAACGACCACGCAGAACATTGAAAGAGCTCGAGCAGTTGTTTCTGCCATCGAGAACCAACTCAGAAACACCTCAGAAAGAGGGGCAACCAAAGCGGTTTCACCAACAATACCGGATAAAATCCCGATAGATGTAATTCCCACCTGAATCGTTGAAAGAGCTCTAGTAGGATTCTCTGAAAGTTTCAGTGCTAACTTTGCTCTTTCACTACCGTCATCTGCTTGAACTTGTAGTTTCGAACGTCGAGCCGTCACAATGGCAATTTCACTCATCGCAAAAAAACCATTACATACGATTAATAGACAAAGACAGCATATGTCTAACCAGACATCCATTTTTTTACCTTTTTATTTATTTTTACTTTTTACGAGACCTTCTATACCCACCTTCGTTGCCATTAGGCGAATATTTTCTCTATTCCCATTGAATAAAAACCTTTCAACGAAAGGCTCTTCTCCTCGTCGCATCCAACCAATATAAACCGTTCCTACTGGTTTATTCGGTAATGCGCCACTAGGCCCAGCAATTCCACTAACAGCTACTGCTAAATTAGCTTGAGAATGAGTCAATGCTCCTTTAAGCATTTCAGAAACACACTCAGCACTAACTGCACCAAATTGCTCAAGAACTTCTTCTGAAACCCCTAAAATCTCATGTTTGGATCGATTGGTATATGTGACAAACCCCCGATCAAACCATTGACTTGCTCCTGGAACGGATGTTAGCTCACTAGCAATCATACCGCCCGTACAAGATTCAGCTACAACGACAAAACATCCAGAGCGTGAGAGTGAATCTGCTACACATTTAACAGTTTCTTTAAGAAGTTCTATACGATCCATTGCATAACCCCTATTATTCCTCCCATTACTAATAGGACATAAATCGAAGCAATAATATCGTCGAGCATAACCGTCCAACCGTTCTGTGCCCAACTGTCTACCGTTGAAGCAGGTGGAAGTTTAACAATATCGAAAAATCGAAATAAACAGACCGCAATAAATTGCCATAACAGGCTCGATGGAACAATCATAAGAACAATCCAAACGGCTACAACTTCATCAATTACGATAGATCCGTGATCGATTTTCCCTAACTTAGGCCCTGATTTTGAAATCGCAACACTGCCCACAACAAAAGTTGCAAAAATAATGCACCAAGATACAGTAGAAGATAGTGGTCCAATTAGTAGAACAAAAACGGGCCAAGCAACAAAAGAACCCCACGTTCCAGGAGCTGGTGTTATACAACCAACACCGAAAAAAGTAGTGACAATATGCCAAAAATTTTGATAGACATCCTTAATCGAAGGAGCCTTAACAGAATAGTCTTTCACACCTTCATCCAAAATGATTAAAAGAAGGTAAAGCTGAAATCTCAGAACCGTTACTATCTATTATTTGAACAGATCCAGTACCCTCAACAATAAAACCAATACGAGTAACTTGACATCCAAAGATGTCATTTAACTTCTGAATTCTTTCTCGATACATTTTCGGAGCGGTAAATATTAACTCGTAGTCATCTCCGCCAGAAAGAATACAACGCTGTTGTTCTTCTTTTGTCAATCGACGCATTGCTTCTGATTTCGGTAACCAATCCCAATACACCTTCGCCGTTACCTTAGAAGACTGCAGAATATGATTTAGATCTCCGCATAAGCCATCAGAAATATCCGCACTTGCGTGGGCAATATCTCGAATAGCTTCTCCAAACTTTATTCTCGGAATAGGTAGATTCATTCGGCTTTGAAAATATAATCGATCATCTGGATGGACCTTAATTTGCCCCCAGATATCCCCTAGAGCAGCGTAGGCATCTCCCGGCGTTCCCGTAACCCAGATATCATCGCCAGGAAGCGCACCACGACGATTTAATCCTTGTCCTAAAGGAAGTTCTCCCATAACAGTGATAGCAATCGTGTACTTTGATTGTCCACGAACCAATGGTGCTTTGGTTGTGTCTCCCCCACATAAAGGACAGTTATAACGTAAAGACTCTTCGTTCAATCCACGGGAAAATTCTGAAAGCCATTGCTGATCAATTTTAGGGAGTGAAATCGATAAAAAAAATGCTTTTGGGGTAGCCCCAGCCGCGGCAAGGTCTGATAGGTTAACAGCCAATGCTTTTCTGCCAACCGTATATGGGTCAGCCTCATCAAGAAAGTGAGTACTTTGTGACATCATATCGGCGGACACAGCGATACGCCGATCTCCGACATCCAAAAATGCACAATCATCACCTACGCCCTGAAAAGGCCACCTATTTTTGAAATCAAATGACTGGACAAAAAAACGATCTATTAAACCAAACTCATCAAGAGTAATTTGGTCTTTTTCCATCCTTTTCTACCTATCAGACTTATTTCTTGCTCGTTTATTTCTTTAATTCAAAGGCACGCAATTCGGGTACTAACTTATCTAATACACCGTTTACATATCGATAGCCATCGGTACCGCCAAAACTCTTAGCCAATTCCACGGCTTCGTTAATAACCACACGATAAGGGGTTTGAGGATTGTTTTTTAATTCGTATGTACCGATAAGCAGAATAGATCTTTCAATTGGAGAAAGGCTTTGGGCTTCTCGGTCGATGTGAGGAGAATACGAAGCCTCAAGGTCAGCAAAATTTTCAATAATTCCATGTAAAAGCGAACGATAAAATTCTGCATCAACTTGTTCAAAGTCCTCTTGTTCCACAGCAGAGGCGTCAATAGATACAACATCTGTTCCACTTAAAAGCCATTCATAAATGCCCTTTAATGCAAACTCTCGAGCACGTCTTCTCGTTCCACGACCACCACGCTTCTTTGTATGTTCCATATTTTTTTCTTTTTTCGATGAATCTGTCATGATCAATATCTTTAACTTGGTAAAACTTACTTTCTTACTTTACGACGTAGATTTCCCATTTCGATTGCAACTCTTGCTCCGTCTCGTCCTTTTTCATCAATGCGAGCTCGTGCTTGATCTTCATTTTCAACCGTCAAAATCACATTTGCGATCGAAATACCTTTCTGGTTAATTAAATCAGTAATACCACGAGCGCTTTCATTAGCTACGAGATCGAAATGGTAAGTTTCTCCCCGAATGACGCAACCAATAGCGATGAGTGCATCAAAGTCCTGCATGTCATAAAGCATGTTTAATGCAAATGGAATCTCCAATGCCCCAGGTACAGTAACAGTTACAACATTTTCTTCCTGTACACCGTAAGCCTTTAATTCTGACAAACAAGAATTAAAAAGTCCCTCTGTGACCCATTCATTAAAACGAGCCATTACAATGCCAATTTTTAGATTATCTCCATTCATTACTGGATCAATAAACTGGATGGACACGACTTTCTCCAACAATCATTTCAATTTACATTTCGGGATTCTAACAAAAGCAACCCTCTCACCTACACTGATTTAATTTACCCAGCTGTATCTTTTATTTAGTGAGAAAGAGAGTTCATTCTTTCTACATATCGAGCAATCGTATCGACCTCAATATTTACAAGATCACGTACCTTCGCATATTTAAAAATAGTATTTTCAAAAGTATGCGGAATAATGTTAATCGACACTCGAGTTCCAGCAGGGACATCTTCAACAGAATTGATAGTCAATGAGACTCCATCAACAGCAATCGAGCCCTTATATGCTAGGAACTTACCTAATTTCATCGGACAACGAATTACAAGACGGTAAGACTCAGCCTGCTTTTCAAAAAGTTCAATCTCACCAACTCCATCAACGTGACCTGAGACAATATGTCCATCTAAACGGTCACCCACTCGAAGTGCTTTCTCAAGATTAACATGGCCCCATCCATCTAAATTTGCCGTCTTATTTAGGGATTCTGCAGAAACCTCAACTTTAAAATAACGATCGTCGACTTCTACGACCGTCATACACGCGCCGTTAATCGCAATAGAGTCGCCAATCTTGACCGAATCAAGTTGCATTGTGGGAGCTTCAACTTTTATACGTAAACCATCTCCAAGTTCTTCATTATCTCGGATACGACCAACTGCTTGAATAATTCCTGTAAACATACCTTATAAACTCTCAATAATCAGATTTTGGACGACAAATAATGCACAGATCCGTTCCAATCTGCTTCACACTTTTATGTTCCAACACAACAACCTCAGATAAATGCTGAACCGCCTCGAGAAACATCATGTCCCGGCCCGGCCCAATAATCTTTGGAGCAACATAAATAAGATATTCATCGATTAAATTTAACTTCGCTAACGCACCATTTAATATCGCGCCAGCCTCAACATGAACTTCATTTATTTCCCGTTGACCTAATTCACGAATGACTGCCTTAAGATCAACTTGTCCGCATTCATCTGGTAACTCTAGGACTTCAACGCCCATGCGCTCAAACGCTAGGGCTTTTTCTTCATTTCTTTTTGCACATACAAGAAGTACTGCACCCTCTTGAAAGATTTTCAGACCGGGATCTAATGATAAATTACTATCTACAATAACTTTTAATGGTTGTCGATCAGCCCCATCAAGCCTTACTGTCATTTGAGGGTTATCTTCCCGAACCGTCCCTGATCCGGTAAGAATCGCTCCAGCTCTTGCTCTCCAAAAATGCCCATCCTTTCGAGCATTCTCACCCGTAATCCATTGACTAGAACCGTTGATCAAAGCTGTTTTACCATCCAAGCTCATGGCTATTTTGGATCGAACAAAGGGTAAACCAGTTTTCATGCGACGAATAAAACCAATATTGCGTTCTGTAGCCTCTTTTTCACAAACTCCTAAAGTAACCTCAATACCAGAATCTCGTAATATTTTCATTCCTTTTCCGGAAACTAAGGGATTTGGATCTTCAACAGCAACGACTACTCTTTTAACACCAGACTTTTGAAGTGCCAAAGCACAGGGGGGAGTTCGTCCCCAGTGAGAACAAGGTTCTAATGTGACATATGCCGTCGCACCTTCAATTTTTTTATTTTTTTTCTTTGCGTCCTCTAGTGCCATTACTTCTGCATGGGCACAACCTGTCTTTTGGGTATAGCCTGAACCGATTATTTGATTATCTTTAACAATGACACACCCTACAGCAGGATTTGGTGGGCAATTAAACGATGCACAATCGGCCAACTTAAGGGCCTCATGCATATATTTAATATCGCTATCGCACATATTTACTTCTTTGTAATCGAGAATCCGAGCTTCTCTAAAGCAATCGCAAAATCATCCGGTTTACTGTAGTTAAAATAGACACTAGCAAATCTCATATAAGCTACTTTGTCTAATGACTCTAGTTCTGCAAGAACTAAATCCCCGATCTTTTTTGATTCGATTTCTTTTTCACCGAATCGAATCTTTTGTTCAATACGGTCCACCGCGGCTTCGATTGCTGATGCGGTCACAGGACGTTTACGTAAAGCTAGGGTCATCGATTTAATAAGTTTTTCTTGACTATATGGCACACGAGTACGACCATCTTTTTTTACAACCAAGGGCATACTTAGAGCAACTTTCTCATATGTTGTAAATCTTCCCTGACAACTTAAACATCGTCTTCTTCGACGAATAACGCTTCCGTCTTCTCCACTACGAGAATCAATAACTTGTGTGTCCGGATGTTTACAGTATGGACATTGCATTTGTTTATTTTCCTGATTAAATCGATTGAAAAACTTTTCAGATTCTATACTTAGAGTCTATCTTTC
>JAFTYR010000079.1 GCA_017461315.1 Burkholderiaceae bacterium
ACATAATGCCATGTTCGATGCGGTGGATGAGTTGGAGATTATGCGGTTGATGGGGCATCAATTAGGTGACTACACTTCCCTCTGAATTAATCCCAATAGAATTATTCTATTGCCTTCTCTTCAACCTTTTTGTGCTTGTTTCCCTAAACAGACTATTTATTCTCCTGTTATTGCTTCTTCCCTCTACATGTGATAAAATCTGCAAAAAGGAGGTTCATATGCTTCGAAAAATCGCTTTTAAGAATTACCGTTGTTTTGAAAAGTCTGAACTGGATATTCGTAAGATCACAGTAATCGTTTGCAATAACAATGCTGGAAAATCCACAGTAATTGAAGCTCTACGAATCGTTGCTTCAGTTTCTCAACGTTTTAAAAATGCGACCTATGTCGCTCCCCCCGCGAAACTACATCTTCCCGCCATCTTGCGAGGCATTAGTTTAAACTTAGCAAACTTAAAAATTGATTTGCGTACGGTGGTATATCAGTATTTAGAAGAGACCAACGCGGAAATTATTGCTACATTTGATAATGGTACAGTTGTTAAAGTATTTCTGTGTTCAGACACTGCATTTGCAATTCTTGAGTCGAATGGTCAGCCTATCACAAAAAAAGCAGATGCACGACAGCTTGATGACCTTAACCTTTATGTCATGCCACAAATCGGTCTTATTAGGGAAGATGAGCCCATGCTATCTCCCGATACTGTCCGCCGCGATATTGATAGCCGTCTTTCTTCCAGACACTTCAGAAATGAGCTTTGGCTCTACCGTCATGAACATTTTGATACCTTTAAGCAAATCGCCCAGAGTACTTGGAATGGTCTTAGAATTACAAGCCTCACGTTTAACTCTTTCGAGAATAAAATAGAATTATTGGTTTATGATTCTGATTATGCCGCTGAAATTGGCTTAATGGGCAGTGGTCTGCAAATGTGGCTTCAAATCGTATGGTTCATTAGTCGTTGTCCTACAACCGCAACAATCATTCTCGATGAACCAGACGTATACATGCATCCAGATTTGCAAAGGAAAATTCTTCGAATTGTGAAATCACGTTTTCCGCAGATCATCGTTGCGACACATTCCGTTGAAATCATCTCCGATGTAGAGCCACACCAAATTGTCACTGTTGATAAAAAAACACGAAGAATGCAATACGCTAATAGTTTTAAAGCAGTGCAAACCGTAATTAATAATCTTGGAAGTGAGCATAATCTCTCCCTCATCCGATTAGGTAATGCAAGGAAATGTCTTTTTGTCGAAGGAAAGGATATCAAAACACTATCCAAGCTACAAAGTATCCTCTCCCCTCAATGTGATTCGCCTTTAGATCAACTGCCCACCGTATCGCTTGGTGGATGGTCAAGGTTTAACGAAGCACTTGGTGCTGCAAGATTGTTTTACGAGGAAACTAATGGAGAAATAAAGACTTTTTGTATTTTAGATCACGATTACCACACTGACTCCGAGGTAGCTGAACTATACCGCCGAGCTGCAGAAAGCCATCTGACTCTTCATGTTTGGGATCGTAAAGAAATCGAAAACTATATCCTATCACCTGTATCAATTTTTAGACTGACTGGATTACCCATTGAGTCATATGATGTATTTTGCGAAGAACTCTTTTCTGAACTCGATTCCTTATACGATCAAACTTTAGGCGGAATAATGGATCAGCTTTGGTCTTCCAATCGTTCGAAAATGCCCAGCACTTTTTTAGACCAAGCAAAGGAAATTCTAGATTCCAAATGGTCAACTCTTGAAGGCCGCTTATCTGTTGCCAACGGTAAGAATGTGGTTTCCACGATTAATACATGGCTTAAGACTAAGTATAACAAGAGTAGTTCTCGTACTAAATTACTGGGCGCTCTTTCTTCTAACGACATTGCCTCTGAGGTAAAAGAACTAATCAACATTCTGACAACATAACACTCTATACGGCGGGTAGATTCATCTACCCGCCCTTGTTTTATTCTTTTCTCCTCCGCAATCTCCCTCTTGACCTCCTCGATCATCTTCATCAGCTTCTCCTCGCACTCCTCCCTGGTCTTCGCGTACACATTCCGCCTGATCCGTTTGCCGTCGACACCCCTCGGCGAGTATTTGCCCTCCCAGAGGTGGTCATTGATCTGGTGCAGGCAGCCGGTGCCGGATTTGCGGTACTTGCTTTTGTAGGGCTGGAAACCGCTCTGGTCGGTGTGCTTCGGCTGCTCGTCCGGCGGCACCTGGGCGTCGGTCCTGCCGATCTGACGGTCGATCCTGGCCGCCGCCTGGAGCTGCATGGTGTCGGTGACGTGGGAGTAGATGTCCAGGGTGGTGGCCGAGGAGATGTGGCCGATGATCATCGACAGGGTCTTCAC
>JAFTYR010000080.1 GCA_017461315.1 Burkholderiaceae bacterium
GATTTCATCGCTTAAAGAATACTTTTTGCGGACAAGAAGGTTTACCATTTCTCCAGTAGATGCTTCTAATTCTTCTTCAGGAAGTCTTAAATAATCATCTTCGCTTAAGTTTTTAAAATTAAATAGTCTCATACTATACACCTTCTTTAGCAAAGACATAATTTTGTATCAGAGTGTTAGATACTCCATATTGTTTGCCATCGTTATCTAAAATTTCTTCTTTACCCAAAGTTTTAGCAATATACTCATTACCAACCGCTTCTTGCTCGGCAGTAAATGGTGTGGAAGTTATATTATCTGTTGGGTATCTAACTGTAACACCATTCAATAATGCTTTAACCTCAGTATGAGTTAAACCTACAGGAAGAAAGAAATAAATCGCTCTATTTTGTTGCCCAAATTTTACTAAATTCGCAGTTGGCGGTGTCCAAGAATTAGTTCTTTCGAATTTATCACAAATACCTATTAAGCCGTTACCTTTTGACATTTGTATGCCTCCGTGATTTTCGGGGAAAAAATACCATCTTTCCGACGTGGTTGAAACAGCAGACGGACCTGAAAAGTTATCAGTTTCTTTAAAAGTATATTGTGCATATTCTTCCAATATTGTTTTATTCTCAAAATCAATAGTAGTACCTAACGGAGTTTCGGTTTTAGAGAAAACAAAATCTTTTATTTCGCTAAATTGTCGATATTTCGGTAATTCGGTATTAGAGTAATCACCTTCTATACACATAATTTCCGAAAATGTAACGGGCGTTTTTGTATCACCGTATAAATATATTTGAGAAGATAAAAATTCTTCGGTAATTGTAAATACACCTTTTTTTAATCCGATTCCGTCAGACACAAGTGTTGTAAAAACAGGAGAAACAATAGCGATTCTTCCAACAGGTCCTGTTGGGGCAAGAGTTGTATCATAATCTTTTACTGCTGAAAAAGTATAAGTTTTACCAACTTCAATGTATGGGAACAATTCTATAAGAGTTTTATCAGTATTCGTATAAGCATAATCCGCATTAGTAAGTATAATGGAATTGTTTTTTACGACTATATTTGCAGATTCTTCTATTTGAGAAATGTCAAATATATTTAAAGGACTCATTCTTACACCGCCAAAAGTGGAAGATAACAATCCATAAGGTTGATAATTGTATTGTCTTTCATAGCCTACCGAAGAATTATAACGAGCAGGAGCAATCATTATTTGAGCGTATCGTCCACTGGTGATATACGTTCCTCTATATTGAATTGATACGACTGGATTATCGCTTGTTATAGGTACGTACATACCGCCACTCGCTAATATGTCATCAGTAATACTATGAGTTGAACCGTCTTGTTTAATAAGATTTATTCTCCATATAGATTTAGAAACAGTCGCACATTCTTCGGCACTTACCCAAACATACTCAGTGATATTTAACCCACTTATAGTGAGGGTAGAAGTAGAAGCAGTAATTTCGGGAATATCGACAAGATTTTTACTTCTTTGCGTATTCCCTATGACCTTTCTAATCTTGGCTTTGGAATTGTCTAACACATTTCCACCACCAGCGGTTACTCTTTCGTCATAAGTATCTTCTATATCAACCGTATACTTCATACCTAACTCGGAAAGAACTAAGGAGTTTAAAGAAACTTCTTCCTTTAAATTTTCATAGTTTTCGTTAATAATAGAAGTATATTCTTGAATAATGTTTCTGACATCAAGTTCTGTAAGACCACCGCCACTTCCACTTCCTGAAGAACCGAAGGTGACAAAAGGTAAAGAATTATAACGAGATACTCCGTCGCCGACTTTCATATAGATACTGCCGTTTGTCATATCGACGAATATCATTTCGCCATCGAGTAATACAGGATTGTTTGTCACCCAATTAGCTTCGGTATCTCTTTTATGTTTAACCCTTGATTTAAATATTTTGTCCATGAAAGATTCCTCCTTTCAAATTGCTTTATACTCCGCAATTAGTGGAATCCCCACAGTCAAAAATTATTTGATCACCAGTAGTTTGAACTAAATCTTTGACATTTCCAGATTTAGCAATCGCCGCAAGATCCGCATTTTTAGCGTAAGTGGTTTTAATAGGATTACCGTCGACATCTTGTTCTGCTTTTTTTGCCGGAGCGCCACCACCATTGATCATTCCGTCAAGCTTTGTATTAGCCGACGAAGCATTATTTAATGCTAACTGTACATTAGTAGCATTGGTATTAACTTTTCCAACAAGTTCAGTGAATTCAGCACCATGTTCAGCAGCATAGTCAATCAATTCTTTATAAGAGTTAACAACATCATCGTCTGTAACTTTTGTAGCGAAGTCGTTAAAAGCGTCTGTGATTTTTTGGTTAACGCCTTCTTTAGTTTCATAAGTGTTGATTATGTTATTACCCGCACTATCCGCCGCGGCTTTTCCGGCGGGAACTGCCCCGCTTTGAATTTCACCAGCAAGTCGGTTCGCATTTGTTGCGGTCGTATTAACGCCGGATAATTCATCCTTTGTAGCGTAAGTGGTTTTAATAACATTTCCATCAGCATCTTGTTCCGCTTTCTTTACTGGTGTCGTACCGCTAAACGCTGCGGTTATTTGTGTTTGAGCGGCATTGATCTTACCACGTAATTCAGTATCATTATACTCTGGTATAGTGAATGAACTTCCCGATACATCAGTCCAAGTAGTGGCATCCTTTGCTTTGGATTGGAGTTTATATGTATAATCGTTGGAGCCTTTGACAATTTTATACTGGGTATCAGTATCAATATCGATACCCATTTCGTTTCCGATAAAGTTTTCTAAAAACTCTTTAAAGTCCTCTTCCGACTGTTTTGCCCAGGAATAGACATCAGCAGCTCTCGCAGAAGCAAAAGGTAAATCATTGTAATTACTCGAACCGTTACCAAATTTAATTAAGACTTGAGGAATCGAAACGCTGCCTACTTCTTGCGAATCACTCTTTTCGCCAGTTGCAATAACAGCGATGGCCATTTCGCCTTTTTTAAGTTTTGGATTGTTGGTTGTCCAGTTTGTATAAGAATCGTATTTGAATTGAAATCTTACATTAGTAAATGTTTTATCTGCCATAAATTTCTCCTTATTATTTTATGTTCCCAGAATTTCCGCCATCAAGAATCAATTCGTCTTCTTCGGTTTGGACGATCTTTCTTAAATTAACATTGTTAATCAGCATGGTTCCATCCTCTAAAACTGAAATAAAATTTTCATCATTAGAAGATTTAACAATGCCAGGCATATCTATAGTGGCCATCGGAATCAAATTTACAATGTTAGCGACGGCATCATTTGTGTATTGGTTCGCTCTTACTTCAGCGCTTTCTATTGCACTAATTATGGCGTTTTCGTCATCTACCGAAAGTGAGTCTAATCGTTTTAAAACTCCAGCCTCGTTTTGTATAGAATAGTGAATTGCTATCCGGCCATCCGAATCAACCACCGTTAAAATTTGTCCAACGTATGCCGTAGGATCGTACATTGCATAAGTTTTGGCATCTTCTAGTGAACTCCAAACCGAACTATTATCAAGCGGGTTGGGATTACCTCTTCTAAAATTTAGAGGGAAGCCAATGCCGTCTTTATCTTTGTATTTTTTAAGATTATTTACAGCCATATACGTCCCTCCTTATTTAAGCTTGATAACATGCACTTCTCCAGCATCGATCGAAGCGGGTTCGTATACATAAGTTGTATATTTTTTGGCCGTATAACCATTTGCACCTTCAATGTCTAAAGCCGAAGTTGTTTTGATGTAAGATTCCGTTATAGGTGTGTTCATTGCAGAAGTTAAAATAACTTCGCTTAAACCTTTTCTAATAGAGGTGATCGAATCATCGGGAATAACGATTACTATTCTTTTAGCAGAATTTCCATTTTGAAGTTTTGCACCCGTTAAAGTAAAAGATTTTGAACCATTGTATGCGCCAGCATTCGTGAAGTACTTATACTGATTTCCATCTGCTCCTGTGTATTCTCCGTTTCGAATTAAATCGGATGTAAGAGGAACGTCTTCAGAAGAAGTGTCGAGAACTCCGTAAAAGAAAGAACGATAACCGGATATATTGTATTTTGCAGTCGTCGTATTAGTGCCAGCGCTTATTGGTTTGTACTCTACACCATACTCATCTTTTGTATTACCGATATTATTCACTGGTTGTAATTCGCTTTCGGGATAAGAACAAGTTGCAGTGAATGTTATGGTTTGAGTGTCATCAGTAATTTGTCTATTAGTTTCTGGTAAATCTGTTGATTCGATAGTATATGACGCTATATTACTATCAGAAGCGCCACCGCTACTGTTTACTTTATCGTCTGATATAGTAATGGATTTCGCTACAATTCCAGCGGAAGTATCATTACTCTCGGTAGATCCATTACTGTATGTTCCAGGAGTCATAGTAGCAGTTACCGTAGGAATTGAATAATAACTTCCTACTTCTCCATCCGAACGGGACGGATAAAGATTTAAAGATAAAACCGGAGGCGTAATAATCGGATTTATTACGTGTGAATATGCCATATTAAATAGCTCTTCTACATTTTTTCCAGCGGAATTTATATGCACATTTCCCGTAATTGTATCCGGTGTGAATTTACCAAATGGATAAGTGAATATGAAATCACTACTAAAATAAACATTTTTAGCGTTGTAATTACCATCCATCGCTTCCCACTTACCATTTGAATAAACGTAAGCGGTATATGAAAATCTACTTAAAGACTCATTTTCCTCATTTGTGTAAATTGCTGTTTTGACTATGGCTATATCACCATTGTTTAAATTAGTTTCAGCTATGTCTTCAAGAGAAGAAACTATAAATACTTGTTCGCTGCCAGAACCCGTTCCACCGCTTACAGTTCCTAAATATTCCCAAGAATATCCATTGTCGTAAGAAGCATATAGTACTCCGGTTACTAATTTTAATATAGGCGATATACCAGCTTCGCCTTGTGGACCGGTATCTCCAGTATCACCCTTTGGTCCAGGTGGTCCGACTTCTCCGGTGTCACCTTTAGGCCCGGTTTCTCCGATATCGCCTTTTGGTCCCATTTCGCCAGTGTCGCCTTTTGGTCCTACTTCACCAGTAGCTTTAACTTCTAATGACACCCAGCTTTTTCCGTCATCATAAGACACTTCCCATTCGTTGGTTGTCTCGTTGATTCGAAATAACGCGGCCATTACGGAGACATCCGATTCGCCAGTATATAAATTGATTGGTGGAGGATTTTCTAAGTCACCGTCGTTAGTCCAATAAAGAACTCCCGAGCTTGTGATATGGGGAATATAAGTAAAACCTCTATCACCCTTAAGCCCAATCAAGAATGTTGACTTATCATTATACTCTCCCATCATGGGCCAATACCTCCTTTATTCAAATGCATCTTTATTAAGTTTATAAGCGATATAAGCGTCCATCATAGCTGCTACAGCGTCTATCTTTTGATCATATCGCTTCTTTAATAATTTTCTATTTCCATTTGTATCTTCTAAAGTGATACAGTTACCCATGGTAAAAGTCATGAGTTTTTCATCAAATAAAAGAAGCCGATCTTCTGAGAGTTTCTTCAACTCACCAAGAGGAACGGATTCGGTCTATGCACCCAGTCTAACTTTTTCAATACCAAACGGTCCATTTTCAGATTCCCATCTTTCAACAAACTCTCTTGCGTTGTACGGGTCGAAGCCGAGACAACGAACGTCGTACTCGCTTTTGACAATATGGTCGTCTAAATCTTCATAGACTTCCATCATGTCCAAGACAGTTCCTTCAAGAACCATTAAACTACCTTCTTTTATAAATTCTTCATACTTAATCCTCATAGCTCCTGGTAGTTTGGCTAAAGTATTCGAAGTGATATAATTTCGAGTCTTTATACCGAAAGCGCCATTACGTAAAGGGAATAAGAATGTGAATGCACAGAAGTCGTCGCCTTGTGAAAGGTCAGCTCCAAGCGCACATGGCATCCCCCAATAGTCTCTTTTCCTATGACATAATGTTTCTTCGTAAGTGAAGTAATATGTATAGCCTTCCATTGGTATACCGAAACGTTTTGCTAAAATATCATTTCGAGTAGCGGGAGCTTGTTCGGCTCTTTCTACATCTAACTGATAAGTTTCGTAAGTTACAGTCTTACCAAGACCAGGATTAGCCTTCAACCACATTTCTGGATTAGCAACTTCGTCAATGGAATCGAGCTTATACCACCAGATCGAAACGTGAGGATTGTAATAGTCACCTTTTAAGATGTCCATTAACTCCATTTTGATTGTATCACCACTTCCGTTTCGGACCGTACCTTCTGAGCTAATAGCTACAATAAGCCAGTCATTATTCTCGGCGGAACCTTGCTCCTGAGAAGCACTTTGTTCCAATGCACCGATAACATCTTCTCTGATATCACCCGAAAGCCATTCGTCAACCGTTGCAACTTTAACACGTAACCCTTGAAGCTTATCGATTGTCATTGGTCTGACTTCAAGTAACGATCCCGTTAAGAAATTCTCAACACCTTTCTTGGTTGAAGCTAACTTTACTCTATTAGCTTTGGAACCGGTAGTGTTCTGTAACGAACCTTCGGTTAAAAACTTGAATAAAGGCCCTCTTGCTCTGGTTATAGAAGTACGTATTGGAGAAATTACTTCTTCTGCCTGTCTCATGGTTGGCGCTGTAGCAACTTGATTGGTGGTGGATGTGTCCACGTTCAAGAAGAAGCTTTGTATGCAGGAGCCATACATCGACTTAGCAGCGCCACGTCCAACTATGAGATATTGTTTGTTTACTAGTCTTTTAAGTATAGACTTTTTAACATAGCGTCCACCATGTCCATCGGGATTTGGTACATATACGCTTCTATCTACAAAGTAGTACCAACCGAAGATTTGTTCAGCCCATAACTTAAAGTGGTCTAATAAATATAAAGGCTCACCATTTGTTAAAGTGAGCTCTTCTTCGCAATATGCTATGAAACCATTAATAGCTTCATCATCGTAATAGAACCCTGGGTTTTTTATCAGTTCGTCTATACGATTCATCTCCATAGAGATTTCTTTGTTAACTGGTATTTCACCACGCATTACGGCATCTCTGAATCGGCCGTAATATATTGGAGTGGCCGTATTTGATAATGCCATGAATGTTCACCTACTTATAAAAATTAGCTTTTTAATTCTTTAATAGCGAGGGCTATACCTAAAGCGGAACTACCGATAGCTAAAACAGTACCGGTCGTCTCTAATATATTACTTACTATTCTTCGTCCAGTATTAGATTTCTGCGGGGCAAACATATCATTATACTGTTTCTCTAATATAGCCCTATTGATCTCATTACGCATTTGCTGATCCGACATTGAACTCAAATCCATTTTGACTTTGGGATGGTTTCTCATCTTAGAGTCGTTAACGCTTTTTAATTTATTGGTTAAATTTGACGTTTCATCTGCTAATTTTCTTCCAGCTTGAAGATCGTCTTTAACCCATTTATCAGGATCAGCTACATATTTTTCTTTCTTTTTATCCGATAATTCACGAGTATCATTATCGTATCGCTTTTTACCAGCTGGAGTTAAGGTACCGTCTTTGTTTTGGTATCTCCTAACGCCCCATTTCATACCTTTAATACCCCAGTGTTGGAGTTCAGTATTTTTCATGTTTCACCTCACTAAATTAAAATACTATTATTTTCTTAGTATTTTATTTATAATAGCTTTTGACGGATCGAGTGCTCCGCTGAAACCAAGACCTATTCCGGTTCTTATAGCATCTTCGCCCCCTCCAAACATAGCACCAACAGCACCAATACTCATACCCCCTACTATTCCTAAGACTCTATCGACAGCCTTAACGCCAATAGCAATTCCGCCGACGGTTAGACCTATTTTGGCTGCTTTTTTCATTCTATTATTAGCAATTTCTTTGCCCTTACTAACTGGATCTTTAGAAGAAGTTCTTTTCGATTTTATTACTCTAGATTCGGTCGATTTCTTCCTAACTCTCCTAACGCCCCATTTCATACCAAGAATACCCCAGTGTTGGA
>JAFTYR010000014.1 GCA_017461315.1 Burkholderiaceae bacterium
ATACGAACGAGTGTATAGCGAGTAGCGCGTTGTGGTTCCGGAGTACCTTCAGCGAGCTGAACCTTTGCAATTTCAACATACCAGTCACAGTATTCATTCCAGATGAAGCTGTAGATGGCGTTAGCGGCGTTGTCCAAACGGTAGTCTTTATAAGCTTGACGCACTTCTTTGACTACTCTTATGAAGGAACTCTGAATCCAACGATCGACAACGGAGAAGCTCTTTTCAGCATTACCTAAACCGCAATCTTTGCCTTCAACATTCATTAAAACAAAGCGGGTAGCATTCCAGAGTTTGTTACAGAAATTACGGTAGCCCTCAGCTCGCTTCAGGTCAAAGTTGACGTTACGACCCAGTGTTGCGTAGGCCGCCATCGTAAAGCGCAAAGCATCAGCACCGTGAGCTGTAATACCGTTAGGATAAGTTTTACGTAATTTTTCAGCGATCTGAGGTGCTTTTTCTGGTTTACGCAAGCCACGGGTATTCTTAACAATAAGATCTTCTAAACCAATACTTTGAATGATGTCCAACGGATCTAAAGTATTGCCTTCAGACTTACTCATCTTCTTGCCTTCAGCATCGCGGACTAAACCGTGGATGTACACATCTTTAAATGGAATGCGTCCAGTAAAGAAGCGAGTCAACATAATCATTCGGGCAACCCAGAAGAAGAGAATGTCGTAACCCGTTACTAAAACAGAAGATGGAAGATAAAGATCGTACTGTGTCTTAGCTTCTTCTGTTTCTGGAGCTGGCCAACCTAAAGTAGAGAAGGGGACTAATCCAGAAGAGAACCAAGTGTCTAAAACGTCTTCATCACGAGTTAATTTAACGTTTTCGCCAGCTTGTTTTTGAGCTTCTTCTTCGCTACGAGCAACGTAAACGTTACCTGTATCATCATACCAAGCAGGAATCTGGTGGCCCCACCACAACTGACGAGACAAGCACCAATCTTGAATGTTAGATAACCATTCGCGGTAAACCTTTTGCCACTGTTCTGGGAAAATATTTACTAATTGTTCATTTACGGCTTCTAAACCTAATTCACCTAAGCTCTTGCCTGGGAAACGGCAACCTTCTGGAGCAGGTTTGCTCATGGCTAAATACCACTGCTCAGAAAGCATGGGTTCAACGACCTGTCCGGTACGGGCAACGCGTGGCACCATATGTTTGATGTTCTTGGTATTAACCAATAAACCCAGAGCTTCAAGGTCAGCAAGGGCAGCCTTACGAGCAACGTAACGATCCATACCGCGATATTTTTCCGGTACGTTTTCGTTCATGTGAGCCGTCTTGTCTAATACGCTCAATTGCTTGAGGTTATGGCGACGTCCCATTTCAAAGTCATTGAAATCGTGTGCTGGAGTGATTTTAACGGCACCGGTACCGAATTCTTTATCAACGTAACTGTCGGCAATAACCGGAATTTCACGATCCGTTAATGGTAACTTGAGAGTTTTACCAACTAAATCACGATAGCGTTCGTCTTCAGGATGAACGGCAACAGCCATATCACCGAAGAGAGTTTCTGGACGAGTTGTTGCAACAACAATACCAGGACCGCCATCAGAAGCAGGGTAACGAATTTCCCATAGTTTGCCATCAGCTTCTTCGGTTTCTACTTCGAGATCAGAGACCGCACTTTGTAGAGTTGGATCCCAGTTAACGAGACGACGTCCACGGTAGATAAGGCCAGCTTCATAGAGCTGAACAAAGCATTCGGTCACGACCTTGGACAGATTTGGATTCATTGTGAAGTACAACTTATCCCAATCAACCGAGTCGCCAATACAACGCATTTGATTCAGAATCGTACCGCCAGAGAATTTTTGCCAATCCCAAATTCGAGCAACAAACTCATCACGAGAGAGATCCCGACGGGATTTACCTTCCTTTTCAAGCTGGCGTTCTACAACAATCTGAGTTGCAATACCAGCATGGTCGGTACCAGGCAACCACATTGTGTTGTAACCATCCATACGATGGAAACGAGTTAACGTATCCATAACGGTTTGGTTAAAGGCGTGGCCCATATGAAGGATGCCGGTAATGTTAGGAGGAGGTAGCTGAATCGAGAATGAGGGCTTGTTTTTGTCAGCGCCAGCTGTAAAGTAACCTCTCTTTTCCCAAATTGGATACCACTTGGCTTCGATACTTGCCGGTTCATAGCTCTTAGCGAGCTCTTCTTTATTAGTTTCGCACATGAATCAAAGAAATTCGGTTAAAAAACATGAATTCCTTATTTTCGCACGATCTAAGACTTATAGATAAGAGTTTTCGTATGATTTCGCTAAATGGGAGAGCGTTTTAATAAATTTTCAAGAAAAACAGATGGAAAAATTTTTCTATCTGTTGGCAATATTATGAATCACCGTCGTAATGCCAGCCTTTCGGTAAACGACGAAACGTTTTCGACCTTCTGTTAAGAAGGGATCATTGGCTCCTACGATATCAATGATTTTTGGAAAATCGTTATAAAGCTGGTCAATATTGTGTGGAGCAGTTGTACACATAAGGAGCAAAATTTCTGCACCAACTAATTTTTCAACGTGAGTCGATAATAGAATTTTGCTTCTTTTGGCTCCAGGTGAATCAACGGTAGCGTGGGGAATGAAGCAAGCATCGTTAAAAGTCCACAGGGTACGATCGAACGTATCCATAGCTATTTCGTTATCAAAAAGCACCGCAACACGCATGCCTATCTGATGGGCTTTATTAAGAACCTTACAGGCATGCAACATGGGTTGCGTAACATTGGTATGGATGGACAGTTCACTCATAGCAGGAATCTTAGCAAAGAGAAAGTTTCTCTGGAGAAAATATTTTTTTGATTTCATTATCTGCTTTAGAGAGTATTTAAATATACTCTTAGTGTTTTCCCGTAATTGATGAAATGTTAAATTTGTTCGTGCATAAAAGTTGTAGATGATTCATAATTACCGATTAAGTTCGGCGGGTACAGGATCGACTTTCTCCTGACTCCGAGTTGAACGAAGGTCATATTAATCAACATTTGTAGAACAAGTTCAAATGGAAACAATTCTTAAGACACTACCCGTTGGTGAAAAGGTTGGTATCGCTTTTTCCGGCGGTCTCGATACCAGTGCAGCCCTTTTGTGGATGAAGAAAAAGGTGCTATGACTTGTGCTTATACAGCAAATCTTGGTCAGCCTGACGAAAACGATTACGAAGCTATTCCTCGCAAAGCTATGGAATTTGGTGCTTCTATTGCTCGTTTAGTTGACTGTCGTGATCAGTTGGTTTCTGAAGGTATTTCTGCAATTCAATGTAATGCTTTCCACATCCATACCGCTGGCGTGTCCTATTTCAATACGACACCACTTGGTCGTGCTGTAACCGGTACGATGCTTGTAATCGCTATGCGTGAAGATGGTGTAAATATCTGGGGTGACGGTTCTACTTATAAGGGTAACGATATTGAACGTTTCTATCGTTATGGCCTTATTGCAAATCCTGAATTGAGAATTTACAAGCCATGGCTTGACGTGAATTTCATTACAGAATTGGGTGGCCGTGCTGAAATGAGTCAGTTCCTCATCGACAATGGCTTTGCATATAAGATGAGTAAAGAAAAGGCTTATTCAACTGACTCCAATATGTTGGGTGCAACTCACGAAGCTAAAGACTTGGAAGAACTCCACAGCTCCATGAAGATTGTTGAACCAATCATGGGTGTTGCTTTCTGGCGTGAAGACGTTGAAATTAAGCCTGAAACTGTTACTGTTCGCTTTGAAGAAGGGGTTCCTGTTGCATTAAATGGCAAGGAATACACCGATAAGGTTGAACTCATGCTTGAATCAAACCGTATTGGTGGTCGCCACGGTTTGGGTATGAGCGACCAGATCGAAAACCGTATCATTGAAGCTAAGAGCCGTGGTATCTATGAAGCCCCGGGTATGGCTTTATTGCATATTGCTTACGAACGTTTGGTTACTGGTATCCATAACGAAGATACGATTGAACAATATCGTATCAATGGTTTGCGTTTGGGACGCTTGCTTTACCAAGGTCGTTGGTTTGATCCACAGGCTATCATGATTCGTGAATCTAGAC
>JAFTYR010000015.1 GCA_017461315.1 Burkholderiaceae bacterium
CTCGTCAACGTTATTGGGGCACCCCTATTCCGATTATTAACTGTCCTCACTGCGGTCCAGTTCCTGTTCCTGAAAAAGATCTTCCAGTTATTCTTCCGGAAGATCTTATCCCTGATGGTTCTGGTAACCCGCTGAATAAGGACGAACGATTCCTCAAGTGTGTTTGCCCACACTGCGGTGCTGAAGCCAGACGCGAAACCGATACCATGGATACATTCGTTGATTCCAGCTGGTATTACATGCGTTATTGCTCACCAGACAATAACGAAGCCATGGTTGACGAACGCAACGACTATTGGATGCCAATGGATCAATATATCGGCGGTATCGAGCATGCTGTATTGCATCTTCTTTACGCTCGATTCTGGACTAAGGTCATGCGTGACTTAGGACTCGTTAAGTTCGATGAGCCCTTTGCTCGCTTATTCACTCAAGGTATGTTAACGGCAGAGTGTTTCTACAGAGAACAGCCTGATGGTCGTAAACGTTGGTTCTATCCAGAAGAATTAAACATTGAGTACGATGCAAAAGGACGCCCAGTAAGTATCACAAGCAAAGAAGATGGTCTTCCCGTTATTTCCGGTGGCATTGAAAAAATGTCTAAGTCTAAGAATAACGTAGTGGAACCTCGCGACATTATTAAAAAGTACGGTGCGGATACCGCCCGAGCTTTCGTGATGTTTGCAGGACCTCCGGATCAGAGCGCCGCATGGAGCAACTCAGGTGCCGAAGGAACCTATCGCTTTATGCGTCGAGTATGGGCATACGCCGTTTCAAGTGCTCAAGCAATTGCTGAAAATGTAGCTCTTGATGTCTCACTTTTAAATGAACAAGAAAAGAATGTTCGTCGCGACATCCACGCAGCTCTTAAACAGGCTGAGTTTGACTTATCTCGTATGCAGTACAACACGGTGGTTTCCGCCGCAATGAAAATGCTCAACGCATTAGAAACATTAAAGGATAAGTCTGGTACCGGTGCAAAGGCCCTTATTAACGAAGGAGTTTCAATCCTTTTACGTACGCTTTATCCAATTGCTCCGCACATTACGGCAGAATTGTTTGAAGAACTCGGTTATGCAGACCGTTGTGGCAAGTCTATTTTGGATGCCCCATGGCCTCAGTTTGACGAAAAGGCATTAGTATTGGATCAGATTAAGTACATGATTCAAATTAATGGCAAACTTCGGGGACAAATTATGATGCCTGCGGACGCAGACAAAGATGCGATTAGCGCAACAGCTCTTGCTAGTCCGGATGCTCTTCGCTTTATTAGCGATAAAGCTGTTAAAAAGATTATTGTTGTACCGAAAAAGCTTGTTAATATTGTAGTTTAAGCAAGCACTGGGTATTTAGGAGATCGCATGCCCCAACCAGAAAAAACGATGAACGGATTTAGTCGTAGAAACTTTATATCCTTGACAACTGCTTTGTTGTTATCGGGTTGCGGGTGGCGTCTTCGGGGCCGTCAGACCGTTCCTTTGAAAACGGTCTATATTGCTCTTGGAGAAAACTCTGCAATCCAAGCTACCATACGACGTAACTTGGAAGCGATGACGAACCTTAAGATTGTACCCACGCCTGAAGAAGCCGAAGCTACTTTAGAGTGGTTCGGCTCCCAGCGCTCTTCCTCGGTTTTGGCTGTTAATTCAAAAGGTAGAGCGCGAATTTATAGCCTTCGTTTATCTGTTAATTACCGAGTTAAGTTACAGAACGGAGTTGAACTGATTCCGGCCACTCGCATTAGTGCAACTCGTGAATTAAGTTGGGACGAAGATGATTACAATGGGCGAGTAGCGGAAGAACAACTTTTATTCAAAGATATGGAACAAAATCTTGTTCATCGCGTTGTAACTCGCTTAGCTCATATTTCCCCTGAACTGGTTGAATCACGTGCCAGAGATATCGAGTAACCAGCTTAAAGCTTTTTTAAAGAAAAGTAATCCTGCGATCAACCCTGTATGGGTTGTCATGGGAGAAGAGCCCTTGTTGGTTCTTGAATCTGAAGATACGATTCGCAAGACCGCACAAAAGATTGGTTTCACAGAACGACGCTCTTTTGCCTTTGATGGTAATTCGGACTATACGCCCTTTATTGAAGCATTATCGGATCTATCCCTTTTTGGTGAAAAGCAACTTTTAGAAGTCAGACTTTTAAATGGAAATCCAGGACTTAAAACTGGTTTAAAAGCACTTGAAAAACTCAAAACGCTTGAAGTCGGTGGTAATACGCTAGTTATGCTCTGCTTGCCAGAATTAGATTGGCAGAAACGTAAATCCAAGTGGTTCACCGAATTATCAAAGCATGCCATTGTTGTTAATGCAAGTGCTATCACTCGAAATCAATTACCGACTTGGATTCGAGATCGTTTTATCTCACAAAATCAAAATCCAACAGACGAGGTTATCCATTTTATTGCCAATCGAACGGAAGGGAATTTATTGGCCTGTGAGCAGGAAATTCGAAAGCTTGCTCTACTTGCTCCGCAAGGTGATTTGGAACTAAGCGTTGTTTTGGATGCAGTTTCCAATGTCAGTCATTACACCCCCGATGACCTATCACTAGCTATTTTGCAACAGGATGTGGTACGTATTACAAGAATCCTGGACCAACTTAAGGCTGAAAATATTCTGATCCCTTCTTTTTTATGGATTTTGGTTGAAGATATTAAGGTTGTTATCAAATTAAAGCATTACTACGAAGGTCGTCTTACACTAGTTACCGATCGTTCGTATAAATTTGCACAAACACAAAAAAAATACGCTTTAGAAAAACTAGCGAAAAAGGCTTCAATGAAACGTCTTGAAGCAACGCTAGAACGATATGTTGATGTTGATAAGATATCTAAAGGTATATTTATTTCAAACCGGGACAACGATCCTTGGTTAGAGCTCAAGGCTGCGGCTCTGCTTTTAGTATCACGCTAGCCCATCTTGGTTAGAGGAGAATCAATGTGAATCAAAATTCGATCACATCATCCCAAGAAAATTTTAGATTGATTGGTCAACAAGCTCGAGATGCTTCATCTTACATGGCCCGTGCTGAAACCAAACAAAAAAATGCGGTTCTTTTAAATTTATGTCAACTATTAAAGGTACATCGTGAAGAACTCCGTCAAGCCAATGATATTGATTTAGCTAATGGTAAAAAATCTGGTTTGTCGGATGCATTTTTAGATCGACTTCGTATCAGCGATACGGTTTTTGATTCGATGATCGATAGTCTTAAACAGATTGTTTCCCTCCCCGATCCTATTGGTGAAGTAATTGGAGTTAAATCACAGCCAACAGGAATCATGGTTGGACAGATGCGAGTGCCACTAGGAGTGATTGGGATTATTTACGAATCTCGACCGAATGTGACGATCGACGCCGCGGCTCTGTGCATCAAAAGTGGAAACGCTACAATTTTACGAGGTGGTTCGGATGCGATTGAATCAAATCGTTTTTTAGGTTCCTTGATCCAACGCGCTTTAGATCAAGCGAGAATTCCACGCACGGCAGTTCAGGTAATCCAAAATCCCGATCGCTCAATCGTTAGAGCAATGATCACTTCTCCAGAATATGTTGACGTGATTGTTCCTCGTGGTGGAAAAAAACTCACTTCTTTAATCGCCTCAGAAGCTACGGTCCCTACGATTAAACACTTAGATGGGATCTGCCACACCTATGTAGAAAAATCGGCAGATTTAGCTTTAGCAATTAAAGTCACGGATAACGCTAAAACACAGCGTTTTTCCCCATGCAATGCTACTGAAACATTATTGGTAGATCAAGCAATCGCTAAAGAATTTTTGACTCAGATTGGTACCATTTGGTCTCAAAAGGATATTGAAATGCGTTGTGATCCTCTATCCTTTGAGATTCTTTCTGCGTTATCGGGCACCAAAATAAAAGAAGCCAGCAAAGAGGATTGGAGTACTGAATATAACGCTCCGATTATTTCGATTCGTGTGGTTTCTAATATTGATGAGGCGATCGAGCACATCAATCAACATGGCTCGCATCACACGGATGCGATCATTACAACGGATGTTAATGCTTCCAATCGTTTCCTTCGAGAAGTAGACTCTTCTTCGGTTATGCTAAATACATCAACTCGATTTGCGGATGGTTTTGAATATGGGCTAGGAGCTGAAATCGGGATTTCAACAGACAAACTTCACGCTAGAGGACCTGTTGGATTGAATGGCTTAACTAGTTTAAAGTATGTTGTTTATGGTCACGGCGAATTAAGAGGCTAATTTATGGATGTGAATTTAAAACCTTTTTATGCCATTGTTCCTTTATCTCTTGAAGATCTTTTTGCAAAAGAACTCAAAGCGTTAGGTATTACTCGAGTTCGTGTTGAAAAAGGTGGTTGCTGGTTTGGTGGCACCATGGAAGACATGATGCGAGTGAATTTAAACACGCGTTATGCCTCAAGAGTTTTATTAAAGATCGGTGAAAAATCCTACCGTAATGAAGAAGATATTTACCAATTCGCTAAAGCGATTGAATGGGAAAACTATTTCAATTCAACCGACACGTTCAAGGTAGATGTTTCTTCACATCGCTCTCCATTACGAAGCCTCAACTTTTTAACCTTACGTATAAAAGATGCGATTTGTGATCGTTTCCGGGAATTTTCAGAAGAACGTCCTAGCATTGATAAATATCATCCAAGAATTCGAATCTACGCTTTTGTAGACGAAAAAACATGCAAACTTTATCTCGATACTTCTGGAGAATCACTCTTTAAACGGGGTTGGAGAAAAGACAAAGGAGAAGCTCCACTGAAGGAAAACCTCGCCGCAGGCCTTCTCGGTCTATCTGGCTGGACTCCTGATAAACCTCTTTACGATCCTTTCTGTGGTTCTGGCACCATCGTCATCGAAGCCGCAACCATCGCCTGCAACATGGCTCCAGGTCTGTATCGTCGATTTGGTTTTGAAAACTTTAAGCATTTTGATTCCAATGCTTGGCAAAATATTAAAAAACAAGCCCGTCAAGACATTAATTGGGAGGCTTCCGTTTCACTTAAAGGCAGTGATATTTCTACTTTAATTGTGGAACGAGCTCGATTAAATGCTCGTTTAGCTGGATTGGGTAAATGGTTAGACGACGGTAAATTAGCGTTTTTCGCTCGTGATGCTCGAGAAGCTGAACCTACGTCGGAAGAAGCTGGTTTGATTGTGACCAACCCACCTTATGGTGAACAATCAAATCCAAAGTCTGCTTCTGTCGCTTCTATGATGAAAAATGTAGCAGATAGCTTCAAGAGGCGTTTTGCTAATTGGACCGCTTGGTTATTGACAAGCGATCGCATGCTTCCTAAACAAATGCGACTGAGCGAGTCTCGTAAGATAGTTATTTTCAATGGCCCACTTGAGTGCCGTTTTTTCAAATTTGAATTAACAAGTGGTTCGTATAGAAAAACAAAAGTAACAGGAACAGAAGTATCTTCGGTAAAGGAGCAAGAAAATGAACTTAGATAATTTTGATGTAGTCAACATGAGATCTGAATTGCATCAGATCCCTGAACTTGGTTTCCACGAAGAAAAAACCAGTGATTATGTTGCTAAGAAATTGGAAGAAATGGGACTAAAAGTCACGCGTGGAATTGGCAAAACAGGTGTTGTTGCCTATATTGAAGGCGAAGAACCCGGTCCAGTTGTAATGCTTCGCGCGGATATGGATGCCCTTCCCTTTGTTGAAGATGGCAAAGAAGTTTGTATTCATGCTTGCGGTCACGATTGCCATACCGCAATGGTGTTAGCCACCGCAGCTCGAATGATTGGCAAGGTTAAAAAGGGTAAATTAAAACTCTTTTTCCAGCCCGCTGAAGAAACCCTTCGAGGCGCTCTTGAAAGTATCGAAGATGGTGTTTTAAATGACGTTGAAATGGCAGTGGGAGCTCATATTCGTCCTGTACAGGATATCCCTGCCGGTACGGTCTGCGCTGCGGTACGCCACACCTCAAGTACCTTCATGTACGTTGATCTAAAGGGGCTAGCCGCTCACGCCTCTCGCCCTCATCTCGGACGTAGCACAGTGGAAGCATCAGTGCTGGCCACCGCTGCTGTGAACGCCATTTGGATGAATCCTGGTCAAGCTTGGTCTGCTAAGGTCACTTCCATTTCTTGTTCAGCAAGTGCACCTAATATCATTCCAGACCGTGGTCAGATGATTTTAGACATCCGAGCTTCAACCAATCCACTTATGAAAGAGCTTTTAGCAAAGGTGGAAGCTGCGATTAAAAGCGCAACCTCGATTGTTGGTGTAGAGGCTACCGTTTCGCTCCCTGGTGGCGTCATCCCCGCTGCAGAGTACGATGAAGCACTCGTTGATGAAATGCGTACGGTCATCAAAGAAACTTTAGGTGAAGATAAATTAGCTAATGACTGTGGCGGTGGCGGTGAAGACTTCCACTACTTCGTACAGACAAAGGCGGATATCCACCCGGTTTATATCGGAGTTGGTGCTGGTGCTACTCCTGGTCTTCATCACCCACAAATGACTTTAGATGCCGAACAACTGAGAGTCGGCGTTAAAGTACTTGAAGCCTTCTTAAGGAAAAAATTAGGTTAAGCAGGCAACAAAAAGACGGATGCCAATCCGTCTTAAATACGAATATGGGGCGGTTTAATCGCCCCATTCTTTTAGTTCATCGCTTTAGGCGTGTTAAAACGATATTCTGATTTTAGAATTTCTAATTGATAGACTTTCTTTAAAGCATCGTAGTACGCAAGTTCTTCACCTAAAGACTGACGAGTCTGGATTTCTCTTTGCAAAAGTTTGCTATTTTCATCTTCTGCTTTTGGCATTTGAGAACGCATGACATACGAAATCACATAAGAACCATTCTGATCTTGATATCCAACATAAGCAGGTAACTTATCTGCAGGTGCTTCCATTTCAGTTTGAACTAAACCGAGCGACTGACCATTTGGATTCAAACGAGACACCGTCAATTCACGACTAAAGCCTTCGAGATTTGTCTTAGATTGGAGTGTTTTTAGCTTTTCTTCTCCGGCTTGGAGAGCTAATTTACCTGCTTTCTCGTTTTCTAAGATCTGACGAATTTCAGTTGAGACTTCAGCTAAAGACTCTTGGTGCTCAGGAATGTGTTTGGTAACACGAGCAGAAACCAAAGTATTCGTTGCAACTTCTAAAGCTTGAGTATTACGCTTTTCATCCAAGCTTTCAGATGAAAAGATTTCTTCGATGATGCGACGATTAATGTATGGACTATTGTTTCTTTGATCCATAAATCCAGTTCGAGTCAAACCATCGACTTTCACAATCTTCAGACCAAATTTTTCTGCCACAGGTTCTAAAGAATCACTTTGTTCATAAACCATATTGGAGAAATTATCAGCATTTTCTGCGAAATTGCTTTGCTTTTGCTGAGCAACCCACATTTGTGTAATTTCAGGTAGTACTTCTTTATAAGCTTTTACTCGAGCTGGAGAGATGTCCGTCACTTTAATAATGTGATAACCATAATCTGTTTTCACTGGACCAACTAAATCACCCTTCTTAGCATCGAAAACAGCCTTTTCGAATTCAGGGACCATTTGGCCTCGAGCAAAGAAATCAACATCACCACCGTGCTCAGCAGAACCTAAATCTGCACTTTCTTTCTTAGCAAGTTCAGCAAATCGAGATGGATTTGCCTTTAATTGCTTCATTAATTTTTCAGCACGTTGTTTGGCTACTTCGTTAGCCTTCTGAGCATCTTTTTCAGCACTGTTGATTTCAATCAAATTGTGAGAAGCTCGACGGGTTTCGTCTTGACCAAAGCGAGCTTTATTATTTTCATAAAATTGCTTAAGAATTTCTTCATTAGGCTTTTCAGAAACGGTAATCGTATCTGGAGACAAAACAATGTATTCAATGTTGACGGTCTCTGGCGCACGGAACTCGCTCTTATGGGCCTCGTAATACGCTTTGATTTCATCTTCGGTAATCTTTACTTGATCCATGTAAGAAGCAGGATCAAAAGTTAAGGTTCTAACCGTACGTTCTTCACGCATAATGTTGTTGAAGTGAGTCTGAATAGCCTTAGGCAATAATGTTGTCGCCTTAACACCATTAATAAGCATTTCACGAGCTAAAGAACCACGAAGTTCGTATACAAACTGTTGATCCGATTTTCCGCGAGAGGCTAAGAAATTTTCATACAGTTGTGGATCAAACTTTCCATCTTTCTGGAACGCTTCAGCTTGCTTGATTACATTGATCGCATCGGCTTCACTAACATTCATATAACGATGAGCCAATTCTGCATTTAAAGTACGCTCTGTGATCAAATTATTTAAGATTGCCTGATTCACTTCTGGTGTATCAAACTCAGAAACATCAATAGACTGACCGAAACGAGCTCTTTGGCTTTCAATAAACTGTCGCTTGGCCTGTTCAAATTCTTCTGGTTGAATGCCCTTACCATCTACTTTAGCAATTGCATTAGCATCTGGATTCAAACGACTATAGCCACTAACACCAATAAAAACAAAGGCTGGAATGATCAGAATCATGGCAATAAGCATTAACCATCTTTTCTGATTTCTAAACGATTGAAGCATGTATTCCCCATCCCTGAAAATTCAGGTCTATACAAATAAAGACTCTCGAATTATCTCGCATTTTTTACCGATTCGGTTAATTCATTTTTCTTTATCTGTAAATCTTTGAGAAATAAATCCGAAAACTGTCTTCTAAAAGCCTAGACTTTCAGAAATTTAACCAATAATTCAAAAACATGATGACTTAAGTTAATACATGTTAAGTTTATTTGTTTCAACTACGAAATATGTAAATCCTATTTAGGACACATAACACAAACCATTTCGATTCTCATCTCACTATTCGAAAGGACTATCTTTATTAAATTAATCGACTTCTTTTCCAAAACAAATAAAAAACTTTCAATTCCTTAATCCTAATTCATGGTCTACATAAAATAGCAACGTCCATCCTCTCCATGGAGACAGAAATGACGAAAACGACGATTCTCCTAGTCGCCCTAGCATCCGCTTTAGTGACGAATATAGTCGTTGCGCAAAATGGTCCATTTGATATCACTCACCCATTACTGACGATATTAAAACAGCATCTGTAGTTAATTTAGGTCAAATGTTGTGTTTGATCCACATCTTTTTTATTCCGATTTTCTGTTTTGTAATAGTTGTTACAACCTGTCGACCTGTGGTGTTGATAATCTAAAGACATCTAGTGGTGACTACTGAGCTAGAAATCCGATTAAATCTCCAAGCGCTTTAAATTCTGAAAATCAAATTACTCAATTTTAGGATGAACGTGCAAAAGAGCCTACAGAACAAGCGAATGGTCCTATTGCGAATCCTTTAGAAATAGCAGGTAGTCATGATTGCTCCGATTCCTAGATACAGATTTGACTAGTATCTAAAAAAAGAGGGGGATGTGCCCAGATTACACTCCTTCAAGTCGTGATAAGACACTTTTTTAATCCATGGACAACTAAGTAAGATTAATTAAGGAAAAACTTAAATACCGAGATCGTGTATAAGCATTACTTCGGTATTTTTATTTCGGTGTATCGTAGTTAAAATGACGGAGCCAATATTTTCATTTGCCCTATGATCGTCATCTTTTTAAGAGTCATGATCGTCTGTAGCATTTTGCTACTTTCTGGTTGTATGACAGCAGGAAGCCTTGTGTCAACAGGCTTTGGCGTTGGAACGACTAAATACGGATGGTTCGATAATGATTCAATCATCATACGAGCTCATCAATTAAAAATTCCCAAAATCCCCTATAACCTTTCCTTACGTGTTCGCTATATTTTTCAAGGTGTTGATTGTTCGGCAAAAGGTGTTTTAGAAGACTCCATGGAATGGGTCTTTTTAGAGTCATTACAGAAGCAAATCGAAAATTTTCTAACCTCTAAGCGAATTGCTTTGATTAACGATCGTGGACATGATGGACATATCACGATTGAAATATCGAATCGAATTGAAGCATTAGGACAACGTTATATCCCATTCTTTTCTGCAATTCGTCTAACAGAAAAGAAAATCGGCAAGATTCGAGTAACGTTATCTAACTCTAAAGGCGAAATTATTCAATCGAATTTGTTGGAAGAAAACCTCTATATTCAGTCGGGCCTTTTCGGTGATTCTATTCTAGATAAGAACAAGCAAGCCGTTTTTGAAGTTCCCCGAACGGAATATACCGTTTACGGGGAAACAGTAGGACTTGAAGAATTAAATCAACAACTTTTGATCCAAGCTTTAAATAACATTCAAGGCAAGATCGATCTAGATTACTTCTTCGATGCAAAGTATTAGATCACTTTCTCATTTTTTCTGGATTTGAATCACAAAAATATCTTCTGTTTTCTGTGTATCGAGCATTTTGTGTCCAGTTTGCTTACAAAACTGTTGTAAATCGGGTACTGCATGAGGATCCGTTGCTAATACCTGTATAACTTGCCCACTTTCTAATTTAGCTAGCGCTTTTTTAGTTCTTAGCATCGGCATCGGACATTTAAGTCCTTGAACATCTACGATTGTTTGGGGTGTTTCCATCTTAAGATCTCTTTTTAAACGTCACCATATTTTGAACGTATCATTTTTAAGATTCAACCGAATTAGTAAATTAAGCCATTATCACTTCAAAAATTTCAGGCAAAAAAAACCTGCCATAACTGGCAGGCGATTCTGAAAACCAGAAAATTCGGTTGTTTGTTACAACCTCCTCAAACCACGTGGATATATTAGCATTAACCCAAACAAAAAAATAGATATCCGAAAAATATTTTTCAATGATTCATTCATTAAACATATTCTATCTCATTGATATAAATAGTTATTTAATTAAATATTATATAAACAACCCATTTCCAATATAAGTATTAACCCCATAAAAATTTATCAATTTCTATTACAGCGTATAAATTGGATAGCAAAACTTATTTCAAATTGTAAGAATTTGATAAATACTCTGTAAAATTAAAAGTTTATACATTTAATTTTTAATAAATCAGTTATGGCTTCTGATGCACGATCGAACTGGGGTTCGAAAATAGGTTTTATTCTTTCTGCGACGGGTTCAGCCGTAGGGATCGGAGCAATCTGGAAATTCCCTTATATGTCTGGTGCCAATGGTGGAGCCGCCTTCATTCTGCCATTTGTCCTCATGGTATTTTGCTTTGGGGTTCTTTTAATTTTGGCTGAAATGGTCATTGGTCGCCATGGTCGAGGTAGTGTCGTTACAAGTTTCAGACGTATTGCAGGTCCAGCCTGGGTTCCACTGGGATTTATCGCAGTATTCAATTCATTTTTAATTATGTGCTACTACTCCACTGTTGGTGGTTGGTGTATCACGTATCTTGTAGAATCGATTATCGGTAGTGCAGTTTCAGCGGACTTACAGTCTCTTGAAACAACCTTTATGGCCACGATCAGTTCCCCTACTTCTTCAATCATCTACCAAAGTCTCTTTTTAATCATTACTGCTTCGGTTCTTTTATTTGAAATCAACCGTGGGATTGAAAAGGTTTCAAAAATACTGATGCCTTGCTTATTTATCCTCATGTGCGTTTTGATCGTCCGAGGATTAAGTTTGCCAAATGCATGGAAAGGCGTTGAGTTCCTCTTCTTACCGCATTGGGAATTATTTACGGCTCAATCTTTACTGAATGCTTTAGGTTTTACCTTCTTCTCACTATCCGTCGGTATGGGCATTATGATTACCTATGGGTCCTACGTTAAACATACCGAAGACTTAACAGGATCGGCTATGTGGGTTGCCTTTCTTGCTTTTAGTTCCTGTATCTTAGCGGGCCTTATGGTAATTCCACCGGTTTTAGCTTTTGGCTTAAATCCAAGTGCTGGACCTGGTTTAACCTTTATTACCATGCCAGCCGTGTTCTCTCACATGCCATTGGGTGAAGTCTGTGCCGTGGCTTTCTACATTTGTTTGTTCGTAGCCGCTCTGACCTCCATGATTTCATTATTTGAAGTGGTTCTAACCTACCTCATTGATGAGTGGAAACTTCCAAGAAAACCCGCTGCGATTGGACTCCTTTTAGCCCTTTTGGTATGTAGCGTTCCTTCTTCTTTGGCTATGGGTCCATGGGGTGACATCAAGTTCTTTGGTAAGAATATTTTCGATCTTCTCGACTTCATTGCTTGCAACATTTTGATGCCTTTGGGTGCACTCTTTGTGATTGCGATTGCAGGTTGGTTCTTCTGGGAAAAAACGGTTTATGAGCTTTGCGTTACTCGCAAACATTCGGCTCTGTGGCTAAAAACATTGCGTTTTATGCTATCTGTTGTAGCTCCTTGTCTTATCATCATTATTAGCGTATC
>JAFTYR010000081.1 GCA_017461315.1 Burkholderiaceae bacterium
CTATGCATTCAGCAAGCGTACCAATGTTTACGGTGCTGTCGGTTATGCTCAGGAAGAAGTTGGTGCTAAGGACGGTGACGGTTACCAGGTTGGTATCGGTTTAGTTCACAAGTTCTAATTTAACCTAGAACTCATAAGCTTAATCCCCTGTGGCAATAATGTTACAGGGGAGTTTTCGGTTTTAGAGCAATATGTTGTCTCAATATTGATAACTTCATCTTTTCTAAATTTTTCCGGTCAAGATGGTGGATCTAGGTTATTTAAATACCTTCTTATCCGTTGTTAAATACGGGTCCTTTACAAAAGCATCCTACGCACTTCGTATTACTCAGCCAGCAGTCAGTGGACATATCGCAGCACTTGAAAAGGAATTGGGAGTTGCCCTTTTTAATCGAACTGGTAAGCGTGTTGTTCTAACGGATGCAGGGCGTTTAGTGCTCATCCGTGCTAAGGATATATTGACCTGTGTTGAGAAACTCAATAACGAGTTGGCGGATTTACGTGCTCTTAAAGGTGGAAAAATCCGAATTGGAGCATCCAAAATTGTTGGAGTCTATGTACTCCCAAAAATCTTAATGGCTTTTAGGGAAAAGTTTCCTCAAATAGAGCTGCAAATTTCGATTCATTCTGCTCGTACTATTTTTAAGCAGATTGAAGATAATATGTTCGACCTTGCCATTATTGCGGAAGGCGATCCTCTGTTTTCAAAAAATGTTGGATTTAAAACGATTGGACAAGATAAATTAATTGTTATTGCTCGTCCCGATCACCATTTAGCTTTAAAGAAAAATGTAAGCCTAGAAGAGATTTGTTCTGAACCATTCATTATGTTTGGTCGTAATACAGCCTCGGCACAAAGTATTTTGCGTCAATTTAAAAGGATGAATGTTCACTTAACGAGTACTATTGAAATTGATGAAGCCGGTGCTATTAAACGAGCCGTAGAAGAGGGATCTGGGATTGCCATTGTTTCCCGTTCGGTTGTTGAACGAGAGTTAAATGAGGGTCGTCTCGTAGAGTTGCCTTTACAGAATTGGACGTTATACCGAGATATTTTGCTCCTTTGGAGGCAAGATCGTCGTTTTTCGAAAAACACGGAAGCTTTTATGCGCTTTTTACAGCGTTATTTCGATCAAGAATACTCCTTGTAGATAAAATTCAAAAACTTTTATGAAAACTCCCGTTTTCTAGTTCAGAATCCGGGAGTTTTCTTGGTGTGCGCAACACGCGCACAATTTCACGGGTGAAAGTCATAATCTCAGGAGAGGTGCCATCGCATTGCTCGAGACCCAACTCCTGAACTGTGATAATTTGCCTTATTTGATGTAGGCGTTTTTCGACTTGCCTGCATCGAGGATTTCCGATGCCTGACGCTGGATAGCGTTAAGTAGCTCATAGCTCGCATCAGCATCTTTAGCTTTAGCTCGCCACGAGACCTCAGCAGTAACAAACTTACCAGTATCCTTGTTGTACCATGCGCACGATTCGACCTCAAATTCAGTATCACCTCGCTTCAGTTTACCTACGTTGGTGGCGTAGGTGATGACGTATTTGGAGGTAGGCATATTTACGACCGTTTCAGCGGGAATGCCTAGTGTGTTGATAATAGGATACTTTTGTGCAAACCACGCAGCAGTTTCCTTACCGGTTAGGAGGGGTTGCTTCTTGAATGTGACCGACATTGTGGCGTGCTCTACGTTCTTGCCGATTTGCTTGTCGACGTAGCCGTACACATTCACTTCAGCCTTGGCTTTCGTTCCTTCGGGTAGGCCCTTCAGGAAGGCTTCAACAGGGATTGCCTTGCCGTCCTTGGCAGAGTATTTCAGCGTGAGGTCGGCTTTTTCAGTGTTGAGTTCGCCTGACGCTTTCATACCAACGCGGTGGCGTAAGGTGTAATATTTCGCATTGAGTACGCGGTCTGGCGTGTCTGGATAGCTAAAAACGCGCTTGTTCTCATCAAGCTTCCCTTTTGTCAGGTCATCTTCTGTTTCTGCTTTCCAGCCTAGGCTAGTGGCGACTTTAGCTACACGATTCCACGCAGCGCTATATCCGTCGATGCGCGACCCCTTGAATAGTTCTGGTGCCAATATTAGCTTGAATTCGCCTGCTTTCATTTCTACGCCGGCGTTTTCTTTCTTCCACACTTCGCCCTGCGCATAGGCTGATGTGCAAACGAATGCGAGCGCAGAAGCCACAAGGGCAAACGTACGGATCATCTTTTTGCTCATAGAGTCATCTCCTTTCATAGATTATGAATTTTTGGAGGCCTCTTTTCTTACCCCGGCTAAGTTCAAGGCAATTTAGCTTGCTATTAACCGGGAGTTCGGGACCAAAATTCCATTGATCGTGAGTAACTCACGATGAAAAATCTGTAAACGCTAAACCTTCGTATCTAGATATTCTAGAAATTCGTTGTTCTGGTCTACTAGAATTTATAAATCAAACCAACGGCAACTTCGTAAGCATCAGGCTTCTTTTCACCCTGTTCCTGTTTTTCGTAGCCTAGACCAGTATAGATTCGAGTACGTTTATTAAAGTAGTACTCCCAACCGAGGGTAGCACTATAGCGATCGACATCAGCATTAGAACTACCCGATGTAGCATCTTCTGCAGACAAGTAACCTAATTGACCCATCAACTCACCACCCATAAGTGGAGTTGTGGCAGCAAGGATTAAACCATATCCATCATATACGCCTTTAGGAGCTTTGATGGCACCAGCCTTTTTCAAAGGAGAATCCTTGAAGTATTGAGTGATACCATAAAGTTTAAAGGATTTGAAATCGTAGTTAGCTGCAAAGGAAACAGCTACAGGATAATCATATTGTGTATCTGTTGCCTGGCTTAAATTGGTTGAATCAACCATCAATTGAGCGTAAAGACTACCGGCTTTATAGACGGCAGCAACAGCCATGTAACGATCATCAGAATCAGCGCTTTCACCTTCATCTGTATTAGCTAAAGAGTATTGTGCAACAACCTGCCAACCAGAGAATTTAGGAGACTTATACAAGAAAGCATTGTTTAATGTCTTATTGGCGTCAGAAGTCACAAAACCGGTACCGGTCATGTGATCACTCCAACCTGTTGCGAAAGGAGTTACATTACCTTTAAACATTGAGGCTGTAGAGTCCTTTCCACCACGGATCTGACACATGCGTCCTGCAACAAATTGACCGTAAGGACTATAGATGGAAACGGTAGATTCACGAGACCCTAAACCGCCACTCTTCATTTCGCCTGTATCGGAATCAAATCCATTTTCAAGAACAAATCCAACAGCATAACCACCACCGAGATCTTCCTTGCCCTTTAAACCCCAACGAGAACCTGCGTTAATACCGGAAGCCATCTGAGTTTTATGAACAGTTCCGTTACCATCATCAAGGTTATAACTCATATGAGAAATGCCGGTATCGATGACACCGTAAACAGAGACTTGAGCAGCAAAAGCTGCAGTCGTGAACATGCCAAGTACAGCTGTAGCAACTAAAGTTTTCTTCATAGCTCTAATTCCTAAATTCGAATAAAACTAAAATATCTAACCTACGTTTATTAGGACAATACGTCGTTCTAGATAACGGAACGTAGTTAGACGGCCATTTTTCTAAGAGATGTGAAAATTGTAAGAATTCCTTTAATTACGTATTGATATGAATTCCATAAGAGTTTCTTATGGCGAGTGGTTTGTGATGAAAATCTTGCGTTGATTATGAATATTTATGTTTTCTGCAACATAATTATTCGTTTTATCTTGAATTATTTTGAAATTTTTAAGGTTAAGTATCTGCTTAAAAAGAAAGTAATACCTATAAGATAAAGTTATCGTTTCTGTAGCAATTGTTAATTTGATTTTCTCTTGAATTTTCTTAGATTAGAACGAATGTGGGTTTGAAAAACCCAAAGACTCATTATTGTTGCGTCATATACCA
>JAFTYR010000016.1 GCA_017461315.1 Burkholderiaceae bacterium
AGTTAATCATTGGATGCATAAGCCTAATTCTGAATGTGATAAGTGGTGGGAGGCAGAAACAGCTTGGCATAGAATGTGGAAAGATTATTTTCCTGAAGAATGTCAAGAAGTGGTTATGCACGATGAAGAAACTGGTGAAAAACATATTGCTGATATTCGTACAGAAAATGGTATTACTATAGAGTTTCAGCATTCATTTATGAAGGAAGAAGAACGCATAAGTAGAGAAAAATTTTATGATAATTTGCTTTGGGTGGTAGATGGAACTAGACTAGCATCGGATTTGGAACGGTTTAAATTTGCTACTATTAAGAAGTTTAATAATGATTTTGCTTATACGTTGAATCCAGAAAGAGTTTTTCCAAAGAATTGGTTGAATTCTGATGTACCAGTATTTTTTGATTTTTGTGCCCAGAATATTAATCATAATTTATTTTGTTTAATGCCAGGAAGAGTTGGCGGTAAGGCTGCAATTTATATTACATCTAAAACTAAATTCTTGGCACAGTTAAAAGCAGGTAAAGTTTTTGATACAGACCCGAAAGAATATGTTAAAGTTTTATGTGAGGAATTGGAGAAAATTGAAAAACTAAATAGAAAAGCAATTTCTTTTAGTAGACCTATTAGAAGAAGTAGAAGATTTTAATTTCCATAGGCTCGTCTTGATTTTAGGCGAGCCTTTACTTTTTATATTCCTATCCTAAATACCAGCTTTAATGATTTCCAGTGAAACGATTTTGACGAGTAGCAACAACAAAATCAAGAAAAATATCGTTAAGACCACATTCTGAGCTGTGTTTTCGTGGTTGTTGGAGAATGTTGGAAGCGAATATGTGGGCAACGATATTTTTAACTAAAATGCTGCGTAGGGAGTCAATGTTGAACGGAAACATTAAAGCGGCTATGTTAAACTGTACAATTTAATATATTTACCAAATAAAAATATCCCTCACTACCAAATCGGTAATGAGGGATATTGATTTAAATGAAGCCTTTCTTATTCGTCAACGCGATACCAGAAGGGACGCATGAAGTTCAGGTAGCAAACTTCGCCGATTGCGGGACCGAGGTCACGACGGCCGGTTTGTACACGAATTTCTTGGTCGCCAACTTGTACCAAGTAGTCGATGATTTCGCCCAAGAAGGATTTACGCAGTACCACGCCTTGTACGCCGTTGGGGTCAGTGCTGGAGGTAAAGGTAATTTCAGTGGGACGGGAAGCCAAGTTGAAAATTTCTTCGCCTTTAACTTTATCGGGAATGATGATACCACCGGGCAGAGCATTGGATGCACCTTTAATGTGTGCTTGACCGTTGCGCCATTCCATATCGGTGAAGTTAGATACGCCGATGAAGCTGAATACGAATTTATTTACAGGATTGTTGTAAATATCAAGGGGAGCAGCGATTTGTTGCATTACGCCCAATTTCATAACCATGATGCGGTCGGACAGAGCCATTGCTTCAGATTGGTCATGGGTTACGTAAATAATGGAGAAGCCATATTTTCTTTGCAGGTCCTTGATTTCAAAGCGCATTTCTTCACGCAGATGGGGGTCAAGGGAGGAAAGAGGTTCGTCCAAAAGCATTACGTCAGGGTTGATTGCCAGCGCACGAGCCAAAGCAACACGTTGTTTACCGCCACCGGAAAGGTCTGCCGGACTTTGGTCAGCATATTTCAAAAGGTTGGTGGAAGTCAAAGCGTCTTTGGTGCGTTTGTCGATTTCTGCAGAAGGCAGGTTACGCAAGCGCAGG
>JAFTYR010000017.1 GCA_017461315.1 Burkholderiaceae bacterium
AAACGTTTTGTGGAATGGTTAATGAACGTCCTGTGAATAACGAAATGATTGGTTTATGGAAAGTTGGTACTCATCCGATCACTGTAAACAAAGACACAATCATCGAAGAAACGGCAGGAGCTATGCCTGACAAGGACGCTACGGTCAAAGTAGAAGTTAAAAAACTTGACGATGGCTCTTTAGTCGCAACACGAATGTCAGTTCTTAAACAAAACGAAAAATGCCGTGAAGGTATTCTTCAGTGTCTTAAAGACATGTTCTAGGAGTCAAACATATGGGACATGAACACAAAATCATTTGCGGAACACTAACTGGTGTTTTAATGGGACTTGCGTTCTACCACTTTTTCGGTAAACGATCCTGTCGCTACGCCCTGAAAAATAAATTTTTAGATCTAAAAGATCGGCTTGAAGATCGTATTGACGAAGTTCAACAATGCCTTCAGGAATCTAAAGATCGTTTCGAAGCCAACCGTAACACCAAATAGTTACTTCATCAGTTAAACAATTGAAACCCAGAGAGTCTTAAATCGGAACTTTCTATTTAGGACTCTCACAGACAACAAGGCTTTTTATGAAAAAGAACATCCTCGTCATTTCTGGACACCCGAATCTAGAAAATTCATTAGCAAACCGAATCATCTTAAGGGAACTTCACGAATTACTCCCGAACTTAAAAATTCGATACCTCGATAAAATTGTCTCTGACGGAGAACTCGATATCACCGAAGAACAAGATGCGTTGCTAGAAGCGGATATCGTCGTTTTCCAATTCCCATTGCATTGGTATTCTTACCCTGCTCTATTGAAAAACTACTTAGACCAAGTTTTCCTTCATGGATTTGCCTATGGTAGTAAGGCAAAACTAGCTGGTAAAACACTTTTGCATTCGTTTACTGCGGGAGCACCGAGCGAGGCGTACAGTGAAAAAGGCATTCTTCAGCATCCTATTGGCGACTTTACGATTCCTTTCCAGGTAACGACCAACTACTGTCAAATGCAATATGTAGATCCTGTTTACACCTGTGGATGTCTCTATATCCCGAATATTCATACCCAAGAAGATGCCTATTTAATTCAAGAAAAGTGCTTGAATCATGCGCATCGTCTCTATCAAGAATTAATTTCACTTTAAAACTTTATTTAATCGCAATGAAAGTCTTTAAATCACAATGCTATGAACAAATTAATACCCCAAGTCCCCAATACCCTGACCAAGCTAAAAAGTTTTATCAATAACTTATTTAACTGGATTCAATTTTTAGCCCTAATCAGTATTGCTTTAACCGCCGTATTGTGCTTTGTACGTGAACTATGGATGATGACTTCTAATGGCGTCGTTCACATGGGAGATCTACTATTACTATTTCTCTACACAGAAGTTATCGTGATGGCTAGAACCGCTCTACAAAATGATCATGAAGCTTTAATTGCAATGCCTCTAGCTATTGCGGTTGTTGCGCTCGCCCGATATATGATCATAGGTTCCTCACACGAACCCTTACATCAAATTATGTATGCAACAGGCATCTTGATCCTCGTTGTTGCCATGGTTCTTTGGTACTTCAGAACCTGGCCTAATCAACAAAAGAATAATTAAATTCAAAGAGTTACCTAGATTAATATAACCACATCAAATCAGCTTCAGAAAAGCTGATTCTGTTCATAAACTCAATATCCACTAAATCAATAGACATAGTCATAAAAAATATTTTCTAAATCGCCCCTTTTTTATTTTTTTTCAGATACACTAAAAATAACTTGAATCAATTCATAAATTGAATCTCATCATGAATAACACATTTACAACCACCAACCAGACAAACGAAGTTTTCACTTCGTGTTTTGGTCGTGCTTGTCGAATGTGTTTCCGAATGTGCTAAACGTCTCGGTTTAGCTTCATCTGTCTGTCACCAGACAAAGATTTTTCCTTTTTTATATTGATTAATTTTTATGTATCCGTGCATCTTGTGCATGGTTATTTACCAAGAGTAGTCAAATTGTATCTGTAGCAGGTTCTCTTGGTCTTGGAACAAATTTATTTTGGTCTTATTACTTTCACAATTAGGAGTCTTCTATGAAAACACGTACCTTTATCCGCTTAGTAACTTCTGTTGCAACTGGATTAGCCTTAGCCGGAATTTCTAGCGTTCCAACACTTGCTTCTGAACGATTAATCAAAATTGGTGTTGTTGGTGATTACACAGCACAATGGGATACGGTTCAAAAACTTGTTGCTAAAGACGGAATCAAAATTAAACTCGTTAAATTTTCGGATTACGCAACCCCTAACCGTGCTTTATCAGACAAAGAAATTGATCTGAACGCATTTCAACATAAAGCATTCCTGGCTAATGACATTAAACGCAATGGATACAAAATCGAATCTATCGGAGATACGATCATCGCACCACTTCGCATTTTTAATAACAAGAGCAAGATTAAATCCGTTGCGGATATTAAAGACGGAGATATCATTGCCATTCCAGGCGATTTAACAAATGGTGGTCGCGCCTTAAAGTTACTGGAAGCGGCGGGGATTATTGAAGTCGATCCTGCCAAAGGCTTCGTTCCAACAAAAGTTGACATCATTAAATACAACAAGAAAATTAAGATTCGCGAAGCAGAATCTGGTCTTTTAGCTAATATTCTTCCTGATGTCACAGCGGCTCTTATCAACGGTGGTAATGCCTTCACCGCACGTTTAGATCCAGACAAAGATGCAATTTTTGCTGAAAATGTTGATCCTAAGGTCAATCCTAACTTTGACAAATTAATCAACGTAATCGTTGCTCGTTCTGAGGATAAAAACAATCCCGATTACATCAAGATTGTTAAAGCCTATCAAACACTTGAAACAGCGAAAACGATCCACAAAGCTTACAAGGGTGCTTACGTAACCGCCTGGAAGGGATCTGAAAACTACAAATATTAATTTAGATTTCAAGCCCGGATCGCACCGGGCTTTGCACCACTATTTTTAAATAGAGAGAAATCATGTCTATCACCTCATCGACCCCATTAAAAATTGATCGTATCGTGCTACGACGTTTATCAATGCCTCTACGACACTCTTTTACAACGAGTTTTGCTACTTTTACTCAAAAAGTTTTTACAGTAGTTGAGGTTTGGTCAGAAGGATTGGTTGGGTATGGAGAGTGTGCGGCAACGGAATTTCCCCTCTACAACGAAGAATATGCCAAGGGAGCCTACGATGTAATTCGAAATATTTTGATCCCAATCCTCAAAAAAGAGAAGAATATCATTCACCCTTCAGACATTAATCGCATCTTTTCTCCCATACGTCGAAATTACATGGCACGTGCCTCAATTGATGAAGCAATATGGGATTTATGGAGTAAACGTGAAGGTATTTCTTTAGCCAAAGCACTTGGAGGAACACGCCGACAGGTTGAAACTGGAATTAGTATTGGCATTCAAAAAAGCCCTGATGAATTGGTAAAGATTGTAAAAAATAGTCTTGAGCTAGGATATAAACGAATAAAAATCAAGATCTCTCCAGGAAAAGATCTCGCTTATATTGCAAGGATACGATCTGAATTTCCAGATATCCTGCTACAAGTTGATGCTAATTCAGCTTATTCATTAGACAATTTAAATCTACTTAAGCAATTGGATCAATGCGATTTATTATTGATTGAGCAACCATTAGCTCACGACGATATTGTGGATCATCGATTCTTACAATCTCAGCTTAAAACTCCGATTTGTTTAGATGAAAGCATTGATTCGGTGGAAGATGCGAGAAAAGCGCTTGAACTTCAAAGTTGTCGCATTATTAACATTAAAGTGGCACGAGTGGGTGGTTTAACTGAAGCACTTAAAATTCACAATCTATGCGCAACTCATGGCGTTGGAATTTGGTGTGGCGGTATGCTTGACGCAGGAATTGCTAAGGCTCATAACATTGCCATCGCTTCTCTACCCAACTTCATCTACCCAGGTGATATACCACCATCGGATCGAAACTTTGAAGAAGATATTATTGAACCCCTTCCACAATTAGGTAGTGATAGCACAATTGTGGTACCAGAAGGTCCAGGAATTGGTTTTGAGATTAATAAGAAAAATTACAATAAATTCACTTTAGATAGTGAAGCGATTTCTTTCTCGTAAAACAAATTAGAAACGAACTTTTAGCCGGTAATATTTACTAGATACGAAAATACCTTCGTTGAAAACGAAGTTTTGTAAAACAAAGGATTTTCAGTAAGATGGCGACGCTACGGGGATTCGAACCCCGGTACCGACCGTGAAAGGGTCGTGTCCTAGGCCTCTAGACGATAGCGTCAAAGGACAAACTTGGTGGAGGTAAGCGGGATCGAACCGCTGACCTCTTGCATGCCATGCAAGCGCTCTCCCAGCTGAGCTATACCCCCAAACCTCACAAATTGAAGCAATTCAAATCACTTCAACTCGTCTTCTTTTTTCGTCTGCAAGACCACTTGATCTCACAAACATAAATCTTGGCGACGCTACGGGGATTCGAACCCCGGTACCGACCGTGAAAGGGTCGTGTCCTAGGCCTCTAGACGATAGCGTCAAAGGACAAACAGTTTTAAATTTTCTGAAGAACTAAGGCTTCCTCCAGAACACCAACGACTCTAAGAGAGTTGGCGACGCTACGGGGATTCGAACCCCGGTACCGACCGTGAAAGGGTCGTGTCCTAGGCCTCTAGACGATAGCGTCATATTCAAAACTTGGTGGAGGTAAGCGGGATCGAACCGCTGACCTCTTGCATGCCATGCAAGCGCTCTCCCAGCTGAGCTATACCCCCTAAGTGAGTTGCGAATTTTACGTATATTTTTTCAACTTGTCAAGCGATATCGCAACTCAGTGTAAAAAATTGTAACCTACCAGCCTTTCAAGCCCTTTTCGATCTGAGAAATGACTCGGTCTTTACCCAAAATTTCCAAGGTAATATCAATAGAAGGTGTATGCTTTTCGCCAGTCACTAAAACGCGAATCGGAAATGCGATATGAGGCATCTTGCACTTTAATTCCTTCATGATAGCTTTAATCGTAGCTAAGATATTCTCACGCTTCCATTCCAGATTACGAGCTTCTTCTAAAAAACGCTTCACAGCAGCCAAGCTCTTACCCTCATTGCTTTCTAACTGTTCACGAATCATCTCTTCTGTGATCACTGGATCACGATAAAAGAGCATACATTCGTCTGCTAAATCTTCTAAAGTAGAAGCACGATCTTTCAATAGGCCGATGATTTCCACTAAGTGCTCGTTGTTTGTGACATTAGCACTACGCTTTTCGAGTCTATGACGAATCAAATCGGCTAAGCGATGATTGTCTGCTTCCTTGATGTATTCGTGGTTAAGCCACTTTAATTTATCCATGCTGAACTGAGCTGCGGAGCGTGAACAATCCTCTAGCTTGAACCACTCAGCTAACTCTTCGCGAGAGAACTTTTCTGCATCGCCATGAGCCCAGCCTAAACGAGCCAAATAGTTAAAGATTGCTTCAGGTAAGAAACCTAATTCCTCGTATGCGAGAACACTAACTGTGCCGTGACGCTTGGATAACTTCTGACCGTCTTCACCATGAATCAACGGCAAATGAGCAAAAGTTGGGACTTCTGCTCCAATTGCACGATAAATATTGATCTGGCGAGGTGTATTGTTAATATGGTCTGCGCCACGAATTACGTGACTAATCTGCATATCCCAGTCATCAATTACCACAGCAAAGTTATAGGTTGGGATACCATCACCACGCATAATAACAAGATCATCTAATTCGGAGTTAGCAATGGAAATAGGACCATATACACCATCATTCCATGTAACAATACCGTCATCTGGATTGCGGAAACGAATAACTGGAGTCACACCTTCTGGAATTGCTTTACCAACACAATTTTCCGGACGCCAGCGACCATCATAACGAGGCTTTTCACCGCGAGCCTTTTGATCTTCGCGCATCTGTTCTAATTCTTCTTTTGTGGCGTAGCACTTATAAGCTAAACCTTTAGCCAAAAGTTCATTAACAACTTCACGATATCGTCCTAAGCGATCCATCTGATAGACAACTTCTGTATTGTCGTAGTCTAGATTTAACCACTTCATAGCATCCAAAATAACCTGAACAGCTTCTGGAGTAGAACGCTCTCTATCTGTATCTTCAATTCTTAACAGAAATTCACCACCAAAATGACGAGCAACAGCCCAACAATAAATAGCGGTTCGAGCAGTCCCCAAGTGCATCATGCCAGTAGGACTAGGAGCAATACGAGTACGAACTTTTGTAAACATTTTCAATCTTATTTGATATATCTAAAAGTGACAGTAAATGACCACAGACAAAGTTAAATTTTAACTCTCTGTTAAAGCCATACATTACAAAAAATTAATATTCTTTTCTCGCCCTTCTCAGTTCTAGTACATGAACTGATAGTTGGCCACTAAAGCTTGATTAAATCGTCCGTGAGCCGCGAACGCTGTCTCATAATTCAAACCAAACGCATGGGCTCCTCGACTCGTATTAAGTCCAGCCTTAAAGCGATATTGCAAGGAATCCATGATTCTATAGCTCACCCCATTTGTATAGGTTTTACGAGTACCAGCCGTTGGAACTACAGAAGTGTCAACTTGGAAACGAGTTTTCCAACCAGCTCGACAGGTAAATTCATAGCCCGCATTGACCCCAACAGGAAATTGCCAATACTGAACATCATCAAAAGAATTTTTTTCTAAGTCATCAGACTCAACACGAGTAAACCGTACACCATAGTACGGTACGAAACTGATCCCTTTGGCGTAAAAACTTGTTTCAAATCTAAGCCCAGTGGAAATTGAAGAAGTATCCACATCAGCAACACCACTATTAAGGAAACTCACTTCATTGCGACCGGCAACATAGCTAATATCAGCAATTACATTAACTCTTTTACCAGTCCACGTACCGTAAAGGCTAGCACCATAAAAATCTGAATCGGTTTTGAAAGGTTCACCAATAGATTTAATGTCACCCGTTTCACCAAGGAGGCTCACACCCAAACGATAATTTCCAATGGCATGATCGTAACCTACTTGTAAACCAGCTAACTCAGCCTTGTAGCCAAATTTCTCACCATCGATATTGACATATCGTTTTGCTTCATTCTTTTCTCCCTTGATCATACTCCAGGGATCGCCACCATTGAAAATGCGTTCCGTACCATTAAAGAGTGGGCCAGCCATAGAAAGCCGAGTCACAACACCATCTGTTAAGCTATTAGTAACATCTGATGTTGTTGCCATCATTGGGGTTGCATTAACAGCCGTTGTAATAAAAGTAAGTAAAACTGCGTAAGCAATTCGAGACATTTTTCCAGTCCTATTAGTTTGATCGCGGTAGTTTAATATTTTTTGATGTGTTGCACCTAAATTAGCTAACAAATCACACCATCAACATGGATTATCGTCGTATTTTACATATTGATTTAGACGCCTTTTTCGCCTCTGTCGAACAGCGTGACAATCCTGAACTTAGAGGTAAGCCTATTGCCGTAGGCGTCAGTCATGTGCGTGGCGTTGTTGCGACCGCAAGCTATGAAGCTCGCTCTTATGGTGTACGTTCTGCGATGCCAGCTAAAGTAGCCCTTAAACTTTGTCCCCACCTGATTTTCATTCAAGGTCGCATGGAAGTTTATCGTCAAATTTCTTCGCAGATTTATCAGATCTATCAAGAATTCACAGATCTTATTGAACCCGTTTCTATCGATGAAGCCTTTTTAGATGTCACTCAAAACTTTAAGAATTATCCATTGGGTCAAGATTGTGCTATTGAAATAAAAAAACGAATACGAAATGAAACAGGGCTCGTTGCTAGTGCCGGTGTTTCCTACAACAAATTTTTAGCAAAAATTGCCAGTGACTGGAAAAAACCGAATGGCCTTTGCGTGATTCATCCTTCGGTAGCGACTCGCTTTATTGATCGTTTACCGGTTTCTTCGATCTGGGGAATTGGTCCAATCACTCAGCAGAAAATGGAACAACTAGGTATTCGTACTGGAGCTCAATTAAGACGACAAAGCCTAGAATTTTTAATTCATCACTTTGGTAAAGCCGGTAGTTCTTACTATAACTTTGCCCGAGGCATTGACGACCGCCCAGTTACACCCTATCGAGAACGAAAACAAGTCAGTGCTGAAACAACCTTCCTATCTGATATTAAAAACGACGGCAATATTAATGATGTCCTACTCAATCTTTCTATTGAAGTACTCACAAGGGTAAGACAAAAAGGATTTAAAGGAACGACTCTTATGGTTAAGGTCCGCTTTTCAGACTTCACTACTTTAACGAGAAGTTATTCCGGTGAAAATATTTTTGATGATCATAGAAAAATTTATGATGTTGCCAAGAAACTTGTAGCTAAAATAGGAATCAACGGTCGTTCTTTACGTCTTTTAGGTATTGCGATAGAACATCCCATCAATCAAGACGAAAATAGTCTTTTTCTTCCGTTTGACTCCGTAGAATAAAAAACCGAGTAAGTAAAAAGATACCTACCCGGTCCCGGCAAATTTTCATAACCCCTCATGAAGCCGGATAAATCATTACTAGCCCACTAAACGGTTGTATCTTGTTTAGAAAGACTGAGAATTTTTTCTCGTAAAGCAAAAGCGATTTCATATCGACTAACCAATTCACGAGCCAAATTTAAAAGTGTTAAGTACATTTCGACACCTCGTACAGAAACTTCTTCATGCATGGTTCCCTTTAGGAAGGTCGATTGCATTTCTTCGATTTGATTGCTAACTAAAGCGCATTGCTTATTAATTTCGTCTAAATGACTTTCTGCATTTAATGCATGCATCAAATCAAGTAAAACTATCATGTCTTGTTTTAGCAAATGTTTGTAGACTCGATGACGATTCGCCACGTGATCTTTGGCAAGACGTGTAATTGTATTTAGCCCCTTTGCGACCTCTCTCATATTGGCACAAGCTCGGTAGTAGCAATAACGCGATTCTTGATCCGATTTTGAAGGTTGATATTCAGAACGATTCATCAAGAAATACAAAGAACGACTAGTATTTAGATTTTCTAAGAGTTCTAAAGAATCGGATTTACAACTTCTTAATTGGCTACCACTTTCGGCAAAAAATGCTTCAAGAGTACGACCATAAAGGTTGACGGTTCTTTGATAATTTAATCCGATATCGTGTTGAAGAATCTGATTGATTTCAGCACTATCAAAACGAGTATATTTTGATTCTTTCAAAGTAGTTTCTTCAGAATCTGCTTTTACATTTTGATAGACCAAGTAGCCTAAAGCGACAATACCAAAAACCAAAGCGAGTACCGAACCACCCCAGAAAATAAGGATTGCAACTAAACCTGCTAAACAGCTTGCAGAAATTGCCGTAACAAACCAACCACTGATAACTGTCAATACGCCACTGATTCGATAAACAGCCGTTTCTCGGTCCCAAGCACCATCAGCAAAACTAGATCCCATCGCCACCATAAAGGTAACGTACGTAGTTGAAAGCGGTAATTTCAATGATGTAGCCGATGCAATCAAAATAGCACTCACCATCAAATTAACAGATGCACGTATGTAATCAAATGGAAGTGCTTCTTCGCCTTTCTTTAATTCCTTAGGCGTAAAGCGACTAGCAATTCCTTTTTTGATTGGAGCCGGAATAATTTGTTGAAGAATATGGTTAAAACCCATCGAAGCTCTAACAATGATTCGTCCCGGAAGCGAAGAACCAAACTGTTCATGTTGTCCACTCTGCGAAGAGGACAAGTTAATCGAAGTACGAATCACTCGATGTGCTTTACGAGAGAACCACAATGTAGCAACCATCACTGCACCAGACAATAAGAGGAAAGCAGTTGGTGCCTGAGAGGGTTTTAATAAACCCGCCATAAAAAAGTCATTTGGATTTGTTTGGGAAGCGTTCCATTCAATCCAACTGTCATAAGCAGCGAGTGGAACACCCACGAAATTCACTAAGTCATTACCTGCAAAAGCAAATGCTAGAGAGAAAGTTCCCGCAAGAATAATAACTTTAAAGATATTCGCTTTAAAGACACTGATCATGACCTGGAACAGGACAACCGATCCAATAAAAATACTCGATAAGATGATCGAAGTATGTTCTTTAATCCAAGCCAACCATTCTGGACGCATGAAGCTAGCGCCCTTAGCACCCTTCATGACCAAGAAGTAAATAATTGCAGTTAGACAAAGAGCACCAAAAAGAGCTCCAAAACGGCTATAGGCTTTTTCAATTTGGAATGTAAAAATAAGGCGCATGACGTATTGCACCAATACACCACAGACAAAGGCCACTACAACCGAAATTAAAATTCCTGAAATGATAGTTAATGCTTTACTGCTATTGATATAACTCATGATATCGCCCATCGAAGAGCCATCCATGAGAAGCTTCATCATCGCCGCTGCCAGCGCTGCGCCCAACAGTTCAAAAACGATAGAAACCGTTGTTGAGGTTGGTAATCCTAGGGAATTAAAGGTATCTAAAAGGATGATATCCGCCACCATCACAGCCAAGAAAATGATCATAATTTCATGGAAAGAAAACAGCTGTGGATGAAAAATTCCTGAACGAGCAATTTCCATCATGCCTGACGAAAATGTGGCCCCTAATAGCACCCCGGCACTAGCAACAATCATGGTTGTTCTAAAGCTAGCAACACGGGATCCAATTGCTGAATTTAAGAAATTAACGGCGTCGTTTGATACACCAACAAAAAGGTCAAAAATAGCAATACACGCCAAAAGACACAGAATGATTAAATATAGATTTTCCATTTGTTTTTATAAGTCATGAGGGCGAGTGAAGTATCCATGACTTATATGACAAACCAGTTAAAGTTTTATGACAAAATGATGACAAACCTTAGGGTTTACGTGAAATTCAAAAATATCTCTTTCTTCTTTCGTATTTCAAATTAGTTACACAATATAAATTCCATCATTTAAAAATATTTTTCTAATCGTTTCAAAGTATGATTAGCGCATTTTTTAAACGATCTTTATCGTCTCTTAACTTGATAACGACAAGTCTGTTTGTGCCCAAATTGCCCTACGGAGGTACCTTATGAACTTGTCATCCGTCACAGTTCTGTTTTAGGAAAAAACGAGAACTTAAGGGATTAATGAAGGATAAACATGGCAGAAGATATCGCAAAAATTTCCACAGCTACTCATTCGACCGAACAACTGTTGTCCGGTGACACGAATATTCTAGATCAATTGATCTTAACCTTTGAAAAAGGGCTCAATATGCCGATCGTTTACTGGCAATTAGCCTGTATCGTCTTTTCTTTAGGCTTAGGTTGGATCATTACATTAGGAATCTTGCGTTGGCTCAAGGATAAACAATTTATCCAGAAGGTTGAAGATATCGTTGATACGACTCCCCCAGAAGATCTCGATCAGGAGGCTCATGACGTATCTTTGAAAAAACATAAAGAATATCCTTTCTCAAAGCTATTTTTACAAATCAGTTGGGCCTGCTTCAGCATGCTCTTTTTAGCTTTATCCGCATACTGTGCACGACTCTTTAACCTTTTGCCACCGTACAGCTTACCGCTTGAAGCTATTACTTGGTTAATCTGTGAGGCCTATATCGTCGTTCGAACCGTTGTTTTCATTTTGCATCGTTCGATTAAAGGTATTGCGCTATCCGGTAGCGTTATGAACATCATTGCACTGTCCATTTGGACCATGGTGGCTTTGCAAATTATCGGTGTACTACCTAAATTAGTTGACTTTTTAAGTACAACTCGAGTTCCTATCGGAAAAGAAAACATCACGCTTTGGTCTATTGGTATGGCAATTTTTACCATCGCATTAGCATTACTCGTAGCTAAATGGATTGGTCAAATTTTAGAACGCTGGATTTGGTCTTTACCCAAGGTAGAAACCAACGTTAGACTCGTATTCATTCGTATTACCAAAATCTTTTTAGTCTTTATTGCTATTTTAATTGGTCTATCCAGCGTTGGTATTGATGTCACCATCTTAGGTGTCTTCGGTGGTGCGATCGGTGTTGGCTTAGGTTTTGGTTTACAGAAAATTGCTAGTAACTACGTAAGTGGTTTCATTATTCTTTTAGAACGTAGCATCAAAATTGGTGACGTGGTTTCTGTTGCCGGTATTGAAGGTACTGTCCAAGACATTAAAACTCGTTATACCGTAATTCGTCAATTCAATGGATCCGTAACCATTATTCCAAATGAATCTTTTGTTACGGGTAATGTTTCCAATACTTCATATCTTCGCGGTCCAGGTCGTGCTAGCGTTACTATGACCGTTGAATACGGCTCTGATGTTGATGCGGTCATGAACCTAATGACAAATATTGTCAAGAGTCAACCACGCGTTTTAGAGGATCCTGCTCCCTCTACAGTCCTCAGTAATTTTGGTAACGATGGCATTGATTTGACTACCTATTTCTGGGTTGCAGATCCATCAAATGGCACAGGATCTTTACGATCTAATATCTCTAAGATCATGCTCAAAGAATTTGATAAAGCTGGTATTAACATGCCTTACCAGCAACGAGAAGTCCGTATTTTGTCAGTTCCTGAGATTGTCTGTAAGGTAGAAACTGGATCAGACAATAAATCTAAAAACTCATAAATTACAAGCGGTAGAGAAGTTCAACTTCCCTACCGCTTCTTCTTTAAGTGTAGCTTGTATTGACTACACTAACTGTTTAAATTCTCTGTTTTCGAGAATCTTAGAACGCATAACGTAATCCAACATTGGCTCGCCAATCTTCATCAATCTTCGCTCCACTTGTACGTTCAATGTCTCCGTACACGTATGTGCTCTTATTGATGTGATACTGACCACCTACTGCGTATTCAACCCAGGTGTCTTTGCCATCAGTCTTAAAGCTGGCTTGCCTGTTTGCACCCGTAACAGTCAATTTACCGTCACCTAAGAACTCATGAACTAAACCAGCTCGTACATAGGCACTACCCTTACCGTTCGGGCACTTCAAGCCAGCTGCAACTCCCAGTTTAGTCGTCAAACTATCCATAGAGTCAACATCGTACTTAGCCTTACCCTGGAACTCATCTGAGTTAATATACGTGTAGGTCGCTTCTACCGTTGGTTCGACATAAACCGTATTACTTAAGTCAAATCTCCAACCAAATTCTCCGGATAAGCTCAATCCAGTCTGATCCAGTTTCTTACCCGAGAAACTACGTGCATTAAGTTCTGTATCCAGTTTAGCAACACGAGCGATCACGTCAACGAACTGACCCTTTTCGCCGCTCCAGACACCGTAAGCCGCTAAGCTATAAGCATCCGTATCCGCACTGGTCTTTTGACCGTCTACATCACCCTTGGTGTAGCTTAAAGCTCCGCCTAAGCGCCATGCGTTATTAACCGCAGTATCGAAACCAATTTGAAGCTTATGGAAGTCGTTATCTAAGCCCTTACCGCTCATCTTACCGCCATCGTAACGAACCCATGCACCGTTCTTGCCTTCAGCTGCGCGAACATCACCTAAGCGTTTACG
>JAFTYR010000018.1 GCA_017461315.1 Burkholderiaceae bacterium
ATTTGTCATCAACACGGCTCACTGCTCAGATCATTTTTTCCCGGTTCTTGGAGATGGTTCAAAGTACGGGGTTCAAATTGAATACTCAGTGGAAGGGGCTTTAGCAACGTGTGCCCTAGAAACACGAGGTGGCGTGATTCATGCTTTAGAAAAATTGGATTTCGATCGACAAAATACGCCTTTTATTCTAGTAGCTGGTGACGTAGTCACCAATTATGACTATTCACGCTTGGTTCAACGTGCTCTAGAAATGAAGCATGAAGAAACGGTGGCTCATTTGGTTTTAGTCCCAAATCCAGAATTTCATCTTCAAGGCGATATGACGGTAAAAGAGGGCTTGATTGTTCGAGAACCAAAACACACTTACAGTTGTTTGGGGGTCTTTAAGCCGTCAATCTTTTATGAAGCTACTCCAGGTGTTTCTCCGTTATTTCCGTGGCTTTATGAGTATGTTGAACGAAAATTGGTCAGTGGAGAAATAACCGACGCTCAGTGGGCTAATATAGGGTCTCCGTCTTCTTTGGCAACATTTAATGCTTTAGCTCCATTTAAAGGGTTTATCGGTGATACATAGTGTCCAAATTGGTCGTTATACCGTTTCAGGTAATGTTTTTTTAGCACCAATGGCTGGTATTACGGATTTACCTTTCCGTGTGCTTTGTCGAAATTTAGGATCTTCTTATGCGGTAGGCGAAATGACTACCTCACAAGAGAATTTACTTAAAACAGAAAAAACAAAGAAACGATACGACTTCACGAATGAGCCGAATCCTCGAACGATTCAGTTAATTGGTTCGGATCCGATAGCTCTAGTAAGCGCAGCTCGCAAAGGCGTCGAAGCCGGAGCGCAAATTGTAGATCTTAATTGTGGGTGCCCTGCTAAAAAAGTATGTTCCGTTTCTTGTGGGTCTGCTCTTTTGCAATATCCTGACTTAGTTGAAGAACTATTAACGGCACTTACCTCTAACCTAGATGTCCCTGTAACGCTCAAGTTTAGAACCGGGTGGAAAAAGGGAATAATCAATGCACTACAAATTGCAGAAATTGCTCAACGAGCGGGGGTGGCGATGTTGGTTCTTCATGGACGAACTCGTGAAGATGGTTATAGTGGAGAAGCTGAATACGAGACAATCCGTCAAGTAAAGAAATCTGTGGATATTCCTGTTATCGCTAATGGTGATATCACGGATGGTCCCAAGGCTCGAGCTGTTTTGGAATATACCGGAGCAGATGGCGTGATGATCGGCCGAGCAAGCTTGGGTAATCCTTGGGTATTTAAAGAAATAATCACCTATTTAAGGGATGAGAGTCGATCAACTCTAAGTTTGAGTGAGATTCGAGATACTATTTTGCACCACCATAAAATGCACATTGATTTTTATGGTGAAGCCAAAGGAGTAAGAACCTTTCGGAAACATTTAACTTGGTATTTAAAAAGATTTGGAGTTACCCCCAATTTCATGGCAACTCTGAATAAAATTGAAGATTATCAAGAGCAGGAACACAAAATTCATGAATTCTTTGAATTCACGGATATTACAAATTTTTTACAACATAACAGTTCTCAAAAGGAGACAGGTTAATGAAAAAACAAGCTTTGATCAGCTGTTCTGACAAGTCTGGTGTCGTGGAATTCGCACGTGAACTCAATGAATTGGGCTATCACATTCTCTCAACCGGTGGGACAGCTAAGCTCATTGCTGAGGCTGGTGTTCCAGTTCAAGAAGTTGCGGACTACACAGGATTTCCAGAAATGTTAGACGGACGAGTCAAAACATTGAATCCTAAGATCCATGCTGGTATTTTGGCTCGCCGTCCTGTAGCTGAACACATGGAAGCCCTTAAGCAACACGATATTGAAACGATTGATATCGTTGCCGTCAATCTGTATCCGTTTGAACAGGCGATTGCAAATCCAAAATGTACTTTTGAACATGCAATTGAAAACATTGATATCGGTGGTCCTACAATGATTCGCGCCGCGGCGAAGAATCATGAAGGCGTTACCGTGATTGTTTCTCCAGGTGATTACCGCAAGGTGATTTCCGAAATTCGTGAAAAGGGTGAAGTCAGCGCAGAAACTCGTTTAGTTTTGGCTAAAAAGGTTTTCGTCCATACCGCTCGTTACGACGCAATGATTTCCAATTACCTGACAAGTTTCGAAGGTAATGATGTTTCCAATCGTACATTGTTCCCAGAAACATTGACTCGTCAATGGGTTAAGGTTCAGGACATGCGTTATGGTGAAAATCCTCACCAGAAGGCAGCCTTTTACAAAGAAAACCACGTTGCTCCAGGTCTTTTGGCTGGATACGAACAGGTTCAAGGTAAAGAGTTGTCATACAACAATATTGCCGATAGCGATGCAGCTTGGGAGGCCGTAAGAAGCTTTGAAAATCCTGCCTGTGTCATTATTAAACATGCGAACCCTTGTGGCGCAGCGATCGGCATCAACGCAACCGAAGCCTATGAAAAAGCATTCAAGTGTGATCCGACTTCCGCTTTCGGTGGCATTATTGCATTTAACGTTGAGGTTACCGCTGAAACAGCTGAAAAGATTTCTCGTCAATTTGCTGAAGTGATTATTGCTCCAAGCTACGAAGCCAAAGCACTGGAAATTTTTGCTCAAAAGAAGAATATGCGTATTCTGATTGTGGCCATGGGACGTCATGCGCACAATGATTACGACTTCAAACGAATTGGTGGTGGCATGTTGTTGCAGACCCCAGATACTCAAACCGTTAAACCTGAAGAATTGAAGGTTGTGACTGAATTGAAGCCAAGTAATGATCAGATTTCTGACATGATGTTTGCTTGGAAGATCGCTAAATTCATCAAGTCCAATACGATCGTTTTCGTTCGCAATGGTATGACACTTGGTGTTGGTGCGGGTCAGATGAGTCGAGTTGATTCCGCTCGAATTGCTTCCATTAAGGCTAAAGAAGCAGGTCTTTCTTTGGAAGGTAGTGTGGCCGCTTCCGATGCATTCTTCCCATTTAGAGACGGTTTGGATGTGATTATTGATGCTGGTGCTAAAGCGGTCATTCAGCCAGGTGGCTCTATTCGTGATGACGAAGTGATCGCCGCAGCAAACGAGCGAGGCATCACAATGGTCTTTACGGGAGAACGTCACTTCCGTCATTAATTAAAATGATGACTTGTAACTTTTAGTTACCCAAAGCGAATCTGCGGTTGTACTCAGATTCGCTTTTAATTTAACCTTTAAACATTCGTTACATGTTATATAGGCGGTATCCTTTTGTTTAAAGAAAATAGATTGAGGAATTGGTCCGTGATGAGTAATAGCAAAATCGATTTTTCCCGTCGTACTCTGTTTAAAGGTCTTGGTGCGGGTGCTTTATTGAGTACCACATCCCCACTATTGGCTCAGTTACAAGTAGATATTTTAGGAGTCGGATCGAACCAGTTTCCTATTACGGTTTTACCGTTTTTTAACGAGGTTGGTGCTCCAGAGGATCTGGCTAAGGTCATTGGGGATGATTTGGTTCGAAGTGGTGCTTTTCGTTTAGTTCAACCGAATACACTTCCAACTTCTTTTGAAGCTGAACCGGACTATAACGAGTTAAAGTCATTAGGTACCGGAGCTGAATTAATTGGTGAAATAACAAAAACTCCAGACGGTCGGTTTTCAGTACGCTTCAAACTTTTTGATGTGGTAAAGGGAATTGAATCAGATCAGTCTGTATTTATTGCTCCTCAAGAAGATTTACGATTAACGGCACATCGAATCGCAGACCGAATTTACGAAAAAATTACAGGTGAGAAAGGTGTCTTTGCTTCCCGTATCGCCTATGTACGTCAATCTGGTTCTCGTCACTACAGCATTATGATCGCTGACAGTGACGGGTTTAATCCACAGGCTGCGTTAACGAGCAAAGAACCAATTATTTCAATTGCTTGGTCTCCAAACGGTAGACGCATTGCCTATACCACCTTTGAAACACGTAAACCAACGGTGTTTATCCAAGATTTAAGTAACGGTAAGCGTTTTCAAATTGCAAATTATCGTGGTAACAATAGTGCTCCGGCTTTTAGTCCAGATGGCAAGTCGCTTGCAGTTGCTTTGTCTAAGGATGGATTAACTCAAATCTATTTGATCAATTCAGATGGTACGGGTCTTCGTCGCTTTACCAATAGTGACGGCATTGATACGGAACCGACGTTTTCTCCAGATGGTAAATACATTTACTTTACGAGCGATCGAGGCGGGAACCCTCAAATTTATCGAAAGCCAGTTGAGGGTGGTGCGACAGAACGTGTTAGCTTTGGTTCTTCGTATGCAATTAGTCCCGATGTTAGTCCAAAAGGCAATCAAGTAGCGTATATTGTTCGCCTAGGTGGACATTTTCAGTTGGTACAACAAGACTTGGATACCGGAGCAGTGGTGCCCTTGTCCCAGGTCGGAAAAAATGAGTCTCCAAGCTATGCTCCCAATGGCAATATGATTATTTTTGCTACCGATGTGGGCGGTAAGGGTGTACTCTCAACCGTATCAACAGACGGTGCAACACGGTCTAGACTTTCAGGTTTAAATGGTGATATTCGAGAACCCGCATGGGGTCCAACAGTAAGGTAGTAAAGGATTAATTATGAAAAGAAAATCTTTAGTGGCAGTTTTTGCATTTGCGACTTTGACACTTTCTGCGTGCTCTAGCGTTGATTTGAGCAAGGATAATATGACAACAGGAGCTGATACTCCTTCTATTGAAGCCGCTCTCAACAGCAAGGATGGTCCTTTAGCCCAAAAATCGGTGTATTTTGATTTTGATAGTTACACAATTTCTCCAGAATACCTTCCTGTGGTGACCAATCATGCTAAGTTCTTGTCAGTCAATAAGAATTTGAAGGTGACTCTTGAAGGTAATACGGACGAACGCGGTGGTCGTGAGTACAACTTAGCTTTGGGTCAAAAACGTGCTGAAGCAGTTAAGCAAAGAATGACTTTATTGGGTGTTAGCCCAGATCAAATCGAAACTGTGAGCTTTGGTAAAGAAAAACCAGTAGCATTCGGACAAGATGAAGAGTCTTATTCTTTAAATCGTCGAGTCGATATACGCTATACATTACCGACAAACTAATGTCGATACTTTTGTTTTAAAACGAGTCGATCCGAATTAAGATTCGGATCGATGATTGTTTTTTTATTAAATTGAAGTTGCTATGAGATTCTGGTTACCTTTAGTTGCTGTACTGTCATTTACTTCTTTTTCTTCCCCTAGCTATGCTCTGTTTGGGGATGATGAAGCTCGTAAGGCTATTCTGGAACTTCGTGATCAAGTACAAGGTCAACAGGAAGCCCAGATTGGTATCTACGATCGATTAGATAAATTAACCCGAGAAATTCAGATTCTTCGTGGTGAATTGGATGAACTTAAGAATAATTTCGGCAAAGAAAAAAGAAAATCAGAAGAACTGCTGGCCGATTTAGCAGAAAGAACCGCGAAGAGTGATGCCGATACAAGTAAAAAGATTGAGGCTGAAGATCGAGAAATTTTAGCCAAGCAAGATCTAGAGGCCATGATCAAGGCATTTCGCTCACAAAACTATAATTCAGCGATCAAGCAGGGGCTAAGTATTGAGAAAAAGTATAAAAACACCAAAGCCTATCCGGATTCTCAGTACTGGTTAGCAAGTAGCTATTACGCTAAAGGGCAATTCTCAAAAACCATTACAACGGCAAGGAAGATGGCGATGGCCTATCCTAAGCATGCCAAAGCTAGTGAAGCTTTGTTAATCGCAGGTATGGCTCAATTAGATAGCAATCAGACGGTCAATGCTAAAAAGACGTTCCAGACGATTGTGAAAAAGTATCCAAAGAGCTCGGCGGCGAGGCTCGCTAATCAGCAATTGCAATAAAAATCTTCCTTGAGTTGCTTTCTCTAAGTTCCCATTTTGTGGGAACGCCTCTTCAGTTTCACGTCAATGTTCGTATTCTTATTCCATCTTTACATCAAGGTGGAATAAGAGAACATGTTCAATCGACTTCTCTCTTGTCGCTTCTATTTCATCTGTGTTCTAGCTGGAATAATGGTCGGATGCCTAGGGGCGCTTTTTCGTTTTTTACTCTCCAAGCTTGATGCACTACGCTCTTATTTCTTAGATTGGACTGCAACGCAAAATGCAGAAACGTCCTTTGTTGCTATTGCTGTTATTTGTATCAGCTGTGCAGTCATAGCTCGATATTTAGTTCGACCAATGAAACGAGCTCAAGGCAGTGGGATTCAATACATCGAAGCAGAATGGCAAGGGATGGTATCGCCTTCCAATTGGCGTTTAATTCCGATTAAGTTTTTAGGCAGTTTACTTAGTTTAGGTAGTGGTATGGCTTTAGGGCGAGAAGGCCCTATTGTTCAAATGGGCGCTACGATAGGGACCTATGTTTCAAAATGGATTGGGTTAACCCCAGAAGAGGTACGATTTTTAACCGTAGCTTCGGCAGGAAGTGGTCTAGGAGTCGCTTTTTCAGCCCCAATGGGAGGTATCTTGTTTACCTTAGAAGAGGTTACAAAATCCTTTAATACCAAATTGACCCTCGCTACGTTTTTTTGCGTTTCAAGTGGATGCTTTGTCTCTATGACTTTATTAGGGAATCGCCCGGATTATTTGGTCGAGTATCGTTTTTTTAATTTTCCCACTCTTTTTTTAGTTGGTCTTTATTTTGCTCTAGGAATTTTTACTGGCTTGATGGGAACGCTTTATAACCGATTGGTTTTAAAACTATTAACTGTACAAAGTCATATTACAAGTATTTCGATAGAGCTACGCTGTGTTCTATTGGGACTTATTGTGTCGATGAGTCTCTTTTTTGTACCAAAATGGTCTGGATCAGGAGAGATTCTCGGAGCCCAAGTCATAAATGATTTGATCCCGCTTCATTTGTTACTGCTCATAGCTTTATTTCGTTGGTTCTTTGCTCCGTTGTGCTATTCATTTGGGGTTCCTGGAGGCTTATTTTCTCCTCTTATTGTGATGGGTTGTATTTTGGGACAGTTGTTTGGTAGCGTTGCAGAATTGGTGTATGGAGGAGTCGATTCAACTAGCTTTTGTATTGCAGGAATGGCGAGTTTTTTTAGTGCAACCATTGGGGCACCTTTAACCGGTATATTTCTTCTTTTGGAAATGACCGTAAGTTGGGATTTGATTCTACCGGTCACAGTGGCAAGTAGTAGTGCTTTTTTAACTATGAAGTTGTTAGGTACCTTACCGATTTACACTTCGCTCCAAGGCCGAATTTCATCAAAATAGAAGAAGTTATACGATTTACCATCGCATTTACATAAAATTTTGGTTAGCACGTACAAACTTTGCCTAAAATGAGGATTGTGTAAAGCGAGTATTAATAATGTTGTGGCTATCATGTCGACGATGAACAATAAAAAAGGTTTTTATGCATTAAAAGATCCCTACGTCAATCGGGGAACGTCTTTTACAGCAGAAGACCGAGAAAATTTACAAGTTTTAGGACTGATACCACCGACGCTATCTTCTCTTGAAGTTCAAGCGAAACGCGTAATGAATCGATTAAATCGCCAAGATGATGCTTTAGAGAAATATGTCATTTTGCATCGCTTGTCTCAGCGTAATCAAACGCTTTTTTGTTATTTATTAACCAAGCATTTTTCAGAATTAATACCGATTATTTATACCCCAACGGTTGCACGAGCCTGTATTGAATTTAGTCATCTGTTCTTAGAAGAAGGTGGTGTTTATATTTCTATCGATGATTTAGGAAAAGTCGAAAAAATAATTAATAATGTTCCTAACGACGATGTGGCTGTTATCGTGGTAACTGATGGAGAAACCGTTTTAGGTTTAGGAGACTTCGGTATTGGAGGACTCTGTGTTGCTAGAAGCAAGGTGTCCTTAAATTGTGCTTGTGGTGGCATTAAACCGAGTCGGGCACTTCCGGTGATTATTGATGTGGGAACGAATAATCCGACATTGTCTCAAGATCCATTCTATGTTGGTCTGTCTCATGTTCGTATCGGAGGTGAAGGGTATAAGCAACTTATTTCTGAGTTTATTCGAGTAGCGCGTCAACGTTGGCCTCATGCATTGATTCAATTTGAAGGTTTTTCTCGTCAGAATGCGTTCTATTTGCTGAATCAATGGGAACAAAAAATTCCTTGTTTTAATAACGATATTCAAGGAACGGCTTCAGTGGTTTTATCCGGGCTGTATTCTGCGTGCAAAATCAAAGGGAGCCAATTAAAAGATGAAAAGATTCTCTTTTTTGGATCCGGGCAAGTTGCCATTGGTATTGCTAATTTGCTAATGGTTGCTTTGTGCAAAGAAGGATTAACGACTGAGGAGGCTAGTCAAAGAATTTATCTGTTCGACTCTAAAGGATTGGTTACGGTTGATCGAGACGATCTTCAGGAAATTAAACGTCCCTTTGCTCATGTTGATGATGCAGAAACGACTCTACTTGATGCGATTGAATTAATTAGACCGAGTGTGATTGTGGGTACTGCGGCTCAGGCCGGAGCTTTTAACGCATATGTGCTGGGTGCAATGGCTCGAATCAATGCACGTCCCATCATCTTTTCGTTATCGAATCCATCATCTAAAACGGAATGTTCGGCTCGAGATGCCTATATTTATACGGCTGGCTCTTGCTTATATGCCGGAGGTAGTCCCTTTGCTCCGATTGAACACAATGGAAAACACTGGATTCCAAGCCAAAGTAATAACCTATACGTGTTTCCTGGTATTGTTCTAGGTACTACGTTCTGCCAAGCGAAGGAAATACCGCAGGAATTGTTCTTGGTCGCGGCCCGGGCTCTGCACTCTATGGTAACGGAAGAGGAGCTAAGTCATCTTAATTTCTACCCAAGTCTAAATCACCTAAGAGAGATTTCGTTGACTATTGCTACAGCAGTGGCTCAGTACTGCTATGAAGAAGGAATTGCTGGAAATGAACGTCCTGTAGATTTATGTTCGGCGCTTGAATCGAGTATGTACGTTCCAAAATAGCAACAAGAGTTTAAGTGTTGTATTCTGTTTTAAACGAACATTTCATAAAGCCTAAAAGGCGAATCTAATAATTTAGATTCGCCTTTTATCTTCAATATTCAAAAGAATTAGTGAACTTCTTTAATAACTAACTCTTCAGTTTTCTTATTTTCTCGAGTGCGAATTTCGTCTAGAGCCTGACGTGCTACTAAGAGCGCTGAATCCATATCAGCAACGAGATACTTGCCAAGAATCTTATCTAAACCAATACGTTGAATTTGCTTTAACGGATGGTCACTTGCTCCAGCAATAATTAGGATCTTATTGTGCTTGACTAACGATCTTTGGAATGACTCGATAATTTCCATTGCACTATTGTCGATGGATAACAGTTCAGTGAAATTAAAGATGATGACATCTGGAGAATTCGGAGCTGAAATGTGCTTAGGATCGGTAACGATTTCAAGCTTTGATACGGAACCGAAGAATAGAGCACCTTCCATCAGCCAGGCTTCAATCTTGCTCGGAACATCAAACGGAAGTGTCTGAGGTAAAACACGAGTCAATGTATTCATTCGATGAAGGAAGAATACGGAAGCCACAACAAGACCTACTTCAACAGCAACGGTTAAGTCGAAGATAACTGTCAAGAAGAAGGTTGAAAGCATTGTTGCCTTATAACTCATCGTAAATTGATGCAGACGAACGAATTCGTGCCAATTACCCATGTTATAAGCCATGAAGAGAAGGATGGCTGATAAACAACATAAAGGAACGTTCTCGGCGAGGGGAGCGGCTAACAGGACAATGATCAAAAGCGTGACAGCATGAACCATACCAGCAACCGGGCTAATAGCACCACTCTTGATATTGGTTACAGTGCGAGCAATTGTACCGGTAGAAGGAAGGCCACCGAAGAATGGTACAACGCAGTTTGCAATTCCTTGTCCCATAAGTTCTTGGTTTGGATCGTGACGATCGTCTGTCATGGCATCGGCGACTCGAGCACACAACAAGGACTCGATTGCCCCTAAAAGAGCTAGTGTTACAGCGGGTCCAAATAACTGCTTTGCAGAACCCCAGGAAATTTCGGGGAAAGAAAATGCAGGTAAAGATTGAGGAATACCACCGAACTTACTACCAATTGTCTCTACGGGTAAATTCCAAATCGTAACGGCAGAAGTCATAACAACAAGAACAACAACTGTACTAGGAATGCGAGCTAGCCAACGTTTCCATGGAGCACTTCCCGGTGCCCAAGATCTGGGCCACAAGAATACGATCAACAAAGAAACAATACCCATACCTAAAGCCCAAATATTTAAGCTTGAGATATTGGCGTAAAGAGTTTGAACCTGGTGAAAAAAGTCTGCAGGCATCTTAGCGATGTTCAGCCCCAGGAAATCTTTTACCTGAGATAAGGCAATCATGACCGCAATACCGTTGGTAAAACCGATCACAATTGAAATTGGGATAAATCGAATAAAACTACCGATCTTAAATAACCCCATCAGTAGCAACAGTATCCCTGAGAAAAATGTTGCTATTAAAAGGTTGCCGACACCATACTGCGCAATAATGCCGTAAACAATCACGATAAAGGCGCCAGCAGGTCCACCAATTTGAACCTTACAACCACCTAAAAGTGAGATCAGGAAACCGGCAATAATAGCCGTGTAAATCCCAGATTCAGGAGACATGCCTGACGCAATCGCAAAAGCCATTGCTAGAGGTAAAGCAACCACGCCAACGGTTAAGCCAGCAGAAAGGTCACGAGTAAAGTTTTCGAACGAATACCCATTCTTTAAATTTAGGGTTGCCGGATGGAACGCTGCGACCGGGAACCGATGAAGGGCATCGACAATATGTTGTCTATGACTCATTTTATTTTTGTTCTTTCTTTGAAAGTACGATAAGAGGTAAGTGTAGGCCTCTAAAAAGGTAAATCCCGTAATATTCTTTGGATCTTTTTAAAAATTAGAAGAATTTCAAAGAAATTACGGGAAAATACTGAGATTGTTTATTATTTAGTGTAAACGCATTCCTGGTTTTGCTCCTTCAACAGGTTCAAGGATATACAAACCAGCTGGTTTGTCGCTTGCATCGCTAGCGGACAACAACATACCCTCAGAAACACCAAAAGTCATCTTACGTGGAGCTAAGTTAGCAACTACGACGGTTAATTTACCTTCAAGATCTTCTGGTTTGTAATACATCGCAATACCCGAGAAGATATTTCTTAAGCGACCTTCACCTAAATCAACCGATAATTGAAGAAGTTTTTTGCTCTTCTCAACCTTTGTGCACTTCACAATGCGACCGATTCTAAGATCGACTTTAGTGAATTCATCAAAGCTAATCGTTGGAGCGATTTCTTCAAATTCGATCTCCTCTTGAGAGGAAACAGGAGCCTCTTCAGTTTTAGGAGTTTGAGTGTTATTTGGATTACTTAATTCAAACAATTTAACCAATTGATCTTCAGTGGCTCGTTGCATTAAGTGCTTGAATGGTTTGAGAACCGTTGACTCATTTAATGAATTTTCAATGGTTTCCCAGGTCAATTCGCCACAACCTAAGAGTTCCTCAACTGCAGATGCAGTGCGTGGTAAAACTGGTTTTAAGTACAAAGATAACAAGCGGAAGGCTTCCATTGTAATCGAGCAAACTCGGAACAAGTCATCTTGTTTATCTTCCTTCTTAGCTAATTCCCAAGGTTTGTTTTGATCAACAAATTCGTTAGTTTGGTCTGCTAGTTCCATAACTTTACGAAGAGCACGACTGTATTCACGAGTCTCGTAACTTTCAAGGATGGAAGGAGCGGCTTGCTTAATATCCGCAATTAAAGCACTGGAAGCGATTGCAGAAGTGTCAACCTTGCCATCAAATCGCTTAACTAAGAAACCAGCACAACGGCTACCGATGTTGATGTACTTACCAATCAAATCACTGTTGATTCGAGCAATAAAGTCATTGCGATTAAAGTCGACATCTTCGACCTTAGAATTCAACTTAAAGGCAATGTAGTAACGTAACCATTCGGGATCCATATTAAGGTCTAAGTAGACTAACGGATTTAACCCAGTTCCACGACTTTTACTCATTTTGGCTCCGTCAACAGTTACGAAACCATGAGCCCATACGTGTTCTGGGGTACGGAATGGTTGACCAGCAAAGTGCAACATAGCTGGCCAGAATAAGGTGTGGAAATAAACGATGTCCTTACCAATAAAGTGAATCTGTTCAGTATCAGGTGACTCTAAAAGGGCTTGGAAGTCGATACCTTCCTTTTGGCAATAAGATTTTAAAGTTGCTAAATAACCAATTGGAGCATCCAACCAAACGTAAAAATATTTACCAGGAGCATCCGGAATTTCGATACCGAAATAAGGACCATCACGAGAAATATCCCAGTCAGCTAAATCACCGTCCTTTCCAAGCCATTCTTCAGTCTTAGCAGTGATTTGAGCTTGTAAGCGCTTGGTACCATCTTTAGCAGTCCCCTTAGTCCATTCGCGAAGGAATTGAACACAGCTTGGATCAGAAAGTTTGAAGAAGTAATGTTCAGAAGTACGAAGTTCTAGCTTACTACCAGAAAGGGCAGAATAAGGATTAATCAATTCTGTGGGTTGATAAACGGCGCCACATTTTTCACAAGAGTCACCGTACTGATCAACTGCACCACACTTAGGACAGGTTCCCTTAATAAAACGGTCTGCCAAGAACATTTGACGGACTGGGTCGTAGAACTGTTCGATATCTTTAGTGTAGATGAGTCCTGCTTTCTTAAGCTTTTTATAGATTTCTTGAGAAAGTTCTGTATTTTCTGGACTATTCGTAGAATGCCAATTATCAAACTTGATTAGGAAGCCATCTAAGTATTGCTTTCTACCGTCTTGGATTTTGGCAATAAATTCTTCCGGTGTAACGCCGAGCTTTTGGGCTGAAATCATAATTGGAGCGCCGTGGGCATCATCGGCTCCAACAAAATGAACCGTGTTTCCACACATGCGCTGATGACGGACCCAAATATCCGCCTGAATATATTCCATGATGTGTCCGATATGGAAATTACCGTTAGCGTAAGGAAGCGCCGTTGTCAGAAAGATTGTGCGTTTTGTCATTTGTTGGTTTAACAGGAATACGAATTGAAATAAAGCTAATATTTTACCAACCGAAAACACGATGTATATCAAATTAAAGCATGTGAAAAGAAATTATTTCGATGAGAAGGTAATATAAGGGCAATCGTTTATTTTGAAGTTTTGTTGGAGTTAGGCATGCAAGAAAAGGTCAAACAACTACTTTTAGAAGTTGTAGATCCCAATACGGGGAAAGATTTGGTTTCCTCTAAATCACTAAAAAAAATTGAAGTGTTAGATGGAAAATTGAATATTTTTATTGAGTTGGATTATCCGGCTAAAAACCAGATTCCAGCCATTAAAGAAGCGGTTGAAAATAAATTGAACGCTTCTAGTATTGAAGCCAACGTCGTCGTAACACAAAACATTATTGCGCACCAAGTCCAGCATGGCGTGAAAGTCTTTGAAAATATTCGCAATATCATCGCAGTTTCTTCTGGAAAAGGTGGTGTGGGTAAGAGTACGGTGGCGGCGAACCTAGCCTTGGCTCTACAAGCAGAAGGTGCTCGTGTAGGTATCTTGGATGCGGATGTTTATGGTCCTAGTCAGCCAACAATGCTTGCCATTACAGATAGTCCCGTGACTAAAGATGGCAAGACAATGGAACCGATGAATGCACATGGTTTACAGGTTGCCTCTATCGGTGTATTAATTGATCCAGATCAGCCAATGATTTGGCGAGGTCCTTTGGCGGTTTCTGCTCTAAAACAACTTTTAAATCAAACAAATTGGCAGGATCTCGACTATTTGATCGTCGATATGCCTCCAGGAACAGGTGATATTCAATTAACCTTGTCTCAAGAAGTGCCGATTACAGGCGCAGTTGTCGTGACAACGCCTCAAGACATTGCTTTGATGGATGCTCAAAAGGGGCTCGTCATGTTTGAAAAGGTTAACATTCCAATTTTAGGGATTGTTGAAAATATGGCTACCCACATCTGCAGTCATTGTGGTCATGAAGAACATATTTTCGGTGCTGGTGGAGCTCAGAAAATGGCTTCTCGTTACGGGGTTGAACTCCTAGGAGAAGTTCCTTTGGATATTCGAATTCGTATGAGTATGGATGCAGGTAACCCGATCGTGGTTGCAGAACCGGATAGTCCAATTGCTAACGTGTACCGAGAAATGGCCCGTAAGGTTGGTATTGCGGTTGCAAAACGCAATAAGGATTATTCAGCTCGGATGCCAGGAATCAAAATTTCCAATAACTAGAAATACTAAAAACCGCTCAATTTGAGCGGTTTTTAGTTTAAGTCACTTAGTCAAAGTGAGGTGTTTCAACACCGAGAACTTTGTGTAATTTTGGACTTGTTGTGGTGTACTGTAGATGTACACGTTTTTCTGGGAATACATAGTCCGCAGCAGCGAAGGCGGCTAAGGCGCATTCGTGGAAGCCAGAAAGAATTAATTTCTTCTTGCCTGGATAGGTATTAATATCACCAACAGCGAAAACCCCTGGGATATTTGTTTCAAAACGAGCGGTATCAACAACGATCTGCTTACGTTCGAGTTCTAAACCCCAGTCAGCGATTGGACCAAGCTTGGGTTGTAAACCGAAGAATACCAAGAGATGATCCATCGGAATACGACGGGTAACCCCATCAGCCCCCGTAACCTTAACTTCCTTCATCTCGTCATTTTCTTCAACAAAACCGGTAACTTGACCGACTTCGAATTGCATTTCCCACTGATCGCAAAGTTCACGCATCTTGGTAACGGAAGCAGGAGCGGCACGGAATCCGTCACGACGGTGAACCAAAACAACGCTTTCAGCCTTACCAACCAAGTTCAAGCACCAGTCTAAGGCAGAGTCGCCACCACCACAGATTACGATGTTCTTGCCTTCGAACATGCTTGGGTCTTTAACGCGATAGTGAAGCTGAGTATTTTCAAATTTTTCGATATGAGGTACTTTTAATGTACGAGCTTGGAAACTACCAACACCTGCGGCGATGAACACAGCTTTTGCGAGGAACTCAGTTCCTTTGTTGGTTTTTACATAAATCTGACCATCTTCAAGCTTCTTAAGTTCAACGGCTTCTTCTCCATAATGGAAAGTTGGTCCAAATGGTTCAATCTGCTTTAAAAGATTTTCAGTCAGTTCTAATGCAGTACAGACCGGAACAGCTGGAATGTCATAGATGGGCTTGTCAGGATAGAGTTCTACGCACTGACCACCTGGATGGTTAAGGGAGTCGAGCACGTGGGCTTTCATTTCGAGAAGACCAAGTTCAAAAACTTGGAAAAGTCCAACAGGACCAGCACCAATGATTACAGCATCGGTAACGATAGGATTGTTTGTTTGTGTTGTGTCAGTCACTTTAAAACCGCAAAAAATAGTAAAAACGGAAACCCTTTTATTTTCGCATTAAATGCACGAGCTAAACAGTGTAAAAAAGGCGATTATTCGAACATTTTGTCCTCAGCAAGCTCTTGTCGCAATTGTCGTAGGCGTGCGTCAATTTCACTCATGGTATAAAAATCTGCGTCGTTGGCCTGTTGGGCAATGGAGAATTGACGCACCGCAGCGACCTTTTGTCCCATCAGTGCATATGACTCACCAATAGCTTGGTGACTTAAACTTTTCTTTCCCATAGCTTCATAAGCTCTACCAAGAGTTTGCTGATAGAAAACAGACTGTTTTGAAATCGCATTTTGTTTTCTCAAGGTATCGACGACTAAAGAATGCTTACCAGCTCTTTGAAGCAAAGTAACGTAATTTATCACGGTCATCTGAGATAACGGATGATGGTTATAGGCTTGCTTAGCCAATTCCAAACCACGGGTTCGGTTGGTAGAAAAGATGACTTCAGAATAAAACTTTTCCAAAATAGCCGATTTTTTGATTGATTTTCTAGCCAACTCAATTTCTTGTGTAGCTAGAGCATTGTTTTTCATTTTCAATGATGCAAGAGCTAAACCGTAGTGATCGGCAATAGCTCTGTAACCTTTAGCCGTCTTTAGGTCATTTTTGAAATATGCAGAGGCGTCACTCCATGACTGGTAGCGATTGGATTGTAGAACTCGCAGTCTTGCCTGTATCAGATAAAAATCTAAACTATCTTCGTGGTTAACTGGTTTGGATAGACGAGCCCTGTTTTGTGCTTCACTGATACGTTCAATTGTTAAAGGGTGAGTTCTCAAATAGGCTGGAGCAGCGTTTGCTCCCTCATAGGAACGACTGTTGAAATCCAGTTTTTCAAAAAAACTTTGCATCCCTCGTGGATCAAATCCAGATTGAACTAACGTACTATAACCTAAGCGATCCGCTTCTCGTTCCGCATCACGAGAAAAGGATAGGTAGTTTTGAGCCATCGCTGCTTGGGTGCCAACAAGGGCCGCTGCGGCGCCATCGCCAGAACCAGATCGAGCTGCTAGGATCGCAACAATTAAGGAACCAAGCGTCATGGCCAAGCTTCCTTTCTGATTTTCGATCATTCGCGCAATATGGCGCTGTTCTACGTGGCTGATTTCGTGAGCCATTACAGAGGCTAATTCGCTTTCAGTGGAAGCCGCGATCACAAGTCCCGTATGAACCGCAATAAAACCTCCAGGCAAAGCAAAAGCATTCAAGGAAGGATCTTTTATGGCAAAGAAATTAAAAGAATATCCATTTGATGGACTATGAGAAACTAACCGATATCCAATTCGATTTAAGTATTCTGCTGTTTCTGGATCTGATAGATAAGTAGGATCGTCTCTTACTTGCAACATGATTTGCTCACCGAGTTGCCTTTCTTGAAGAGGCGATATTGTCGCACCTCCAGCAACCCCTAAATCTGGAAGATTGTAGGTTTGAGCGAGAGTAGAAACCGTAGGGTTCAAAACTAACGCTGTAGTCAGTAAGATGCAAATAAGAGGTTTTAAATTCATAGACGCTCCAGTGTATTTACCTCTATGATACGTTCCAAGTTCAAAAGAACCAATGAATTTGTTTCAAAGTGATTATCTTTAGGAGATTTGTTACATGTCTGAGCTCACACACTTTAATGATGCTGGCCAAGCTCATATGGTCAATATCGTAGCTAAAGATATTACCCATCGTATTGGTGTTGCAGAGGGCTTTATTTCTATGAGCCCAGAAACCTTTGAATTAGTAAAACAAGGGAATGCCAAAAAAGGAGATGTGATTGGTATTGCCCGAGTTGCCTCGATTATGGCAAGTAAAAAAACGTCGGAATTAATTCCTTTGTGCCATCCTATTGCCTTAACTCGAGTTTCTGTTGATTTTGAGTTGCTTGAAACCACACATCAAATACGTTGTATTGCTACTTGCGAAACCCATGGACGAACCGGTGTGGAAATGGAAGCTTTAACCGCCGTTCAAGTAGGACTGTTGACCATTTACGACATGCTAAAAGCCGTAGATCGTGGTATGAAGATGGATGGAATACGGCTTTTAGAAAAGCATGGTGGTAAAAGTGGTGATTGGGTAGCCAATCCTGCCAATTAAGGATTTTGAAGAATGCCAGCTAGAGAAGCCTCGTAAACAGCTTCACCTCGGGAATGAACCTGTAGTTTGCGATAAATCTTCTTGATGTGTGCTGTAACTGTATGATTTGAAATCTGCAAGACAGAAGCGATTTCTAAAAAGCTCATCCCTTTAGCTAAAAGTTGCAAGATTTCTGTTTCTCGTGGAGAGAGCGGATTTTTTTCCAATGGATAGCTTGCCGTCCCCGACGAATGATGAAAACTAAAATTTTCAGACTGACTGGCTCGGATCAGGCTCCGTGCTGCGATTGGACTGACTGGGCTACCCCCAAGTACTAACGTTCTAACGAAGCTTTGAAGATCTTCGGCATTTTCATCATTTTTTACGATATAGCCCAAAGCACCAGCTTCAAAACATTTGAGAATATCGTTAGCGAGTGCGCTCGTGCCAATAACAACACAATAAGGGACCTTGAAATCATTAATCGCAGTCTTAATGAGTTGTAAGCCACTGCGATCCAAAAGATTTAATTCTGTGAAAACGACATCGCAATTCACCTGAGACAACATGGCAGTCGCTGAGGCTAATGAAGAACACACTCCAACTAATCGAATCATCGGACTGTGAATAAGGTTCTGTCGGTATACATTTTGAAGTTCGATATCCGGTTCAACGATAAGGACCGATATTTCTTTAATGCCAGACAAAACAAACCCCTCCTGAACTGCGGGAATAAAAAAACAAAAACGCGTGGGTATCAAATAGTATATCTACTATTATCAACTTAATTTTAGAAAGAATAGAAACGAATTACCAACATTTTCTTTAGAACAAAAAGTCTATTTCAAAATCTGTAAAAATCGAGAAAGTTCATGATCTAAAAGAAAATTAATTCACTTCTTATTGCAAAAAAGAATTTTCAAAAAGAATAAGAAAATCACCAAAATGGTGTTTGATGATAAGTCTGCAAAAATAGCCACCAGGGGGTGTTGGGGTTTCTAAAACAACACCGAAGGATCCATAAGCCGTGGAGTCCTTCGGTGAATTCCTAATTAATCTTCTGTTTGAATGACTAACAAAGGTGTGTCGCTGATCGCTGCGATACGTGTCGCAGTTGAACCGAGCACAGCAGCCTTAAAGGCACCGAAACCACGAGTTCCCATGACAACGGCATCTAGTTCAGCCTTCTTCGCATAGGCTGCGATTTCATCGCCTGGATTACCGACTAAGCAGACTTCCTTATAAGATAAACCTTCTTTTTCAAAGATTTCCCTAAATGGAGCAACTGATTCATCAAAGGCTTCCTGTTGCATTGCTCTGATTTCTTGTTCACTCATAGTAGGTAAGGCCATTCCAGCCATATCTGGCATAACAATGCCCGAGTAATCGCTGACGACGTTAATCAGATGGAAAGATGCGTTTTCACCAAACAGAGCCTTGTTCTTGACAATGTAGTCGACTGCGGCGGCACCGTACTTGGAACCGTCAATTGCAACACCCACAGTTAAAGAATCGCGAGAAGGAGCGGTTTTGTTTCGCAAAATTAGCATTGGCTTCTTACATAAAGCCAAAACAGAATTCGTTACAGAACCGAGAAGGAGACCCTTCAGAGCAGAACGACCGTGAGAGCCCATGATGATAAGGTCTGCCTCAGAATCTGTTGCTACCTGAGCAATCGTAGGGGCGGGTTCTCCAACAGCATAACGAGACTGTGCAACCACACCAGCTTCCTTCAATTCTTGAATAGCTGGATTCAGTACAGTATCAGCCTCTTCTTGGTAGTAGGTCTTAAGAGCTCCGGGGCCTACCAAACTAGATGCACGGGACGGTACCGGTGCTTGAACACTCAATAGTTCAATAGAAGGGTGGTTACCTAAAAGTGTTGTACGAGAACAAACAAACTCGATCGAATGCTTACTAAATTCACTACCATCAATTGGTACTAAGATCTTCATATAGAGTCTCCTTTCTTATTTACTTTATTGGAAATCTACTCTAAATCACGTGAATGAAACTCAAGTTTAGATACAAAAAAGCTCAAAACAGTACATCAGATGATCGCGTAGAATCGTATGGGATTTCACTAAAAATAACTAAGTATTTTTATTTGAAAAACGATACGTCCTTAGTGATACTCTACTCTGAATTAAAACTTTTTAATAGGGTCTAATATGACGACTTTATCCTCGAACTTAGAGTGGCAGAGATGTTTTGGTGGTGTGGCTCGCCTCTATACCGATGAGGGGGCTCGGAACTTGGAAAAAAGTGCAGTTGCCATTGTTGGAGTCGGAGGGGTAGGCTCTTGGGCCTCAGAAGCCCTAGTCAGAACAGCTATAGGTAAAATTTATTTAATTGATTTGGATAATGTTGCTTTAAGTAACACCAATCGACAGATTCAAGCAATGCAAGGGCAGTACGGAAAAGCCAAAATCCAGGCACTTGCTGAACGTTTTGCTTTGGTCAATCCTCGATGTGAGGTAGTTCAAATCGAAGAGATGATTGATGAAGATAATGTAGATTTGTTATTACCACCGAATACTTTGGTTTTAGATTGTATTGATCAGGTTCGGGCAAAAGCTGCGATCGTGGCGTGTTGCGTGCGACGTAAACAAACCGTTATTACGAGCGGAGCCGCTGGGGGACGTAGAGATCCATTCCGTATTCAGTGCGGTGATCTAGGCCGTATCACTGGAGATCCTCTTTTATCAAAAGTGCGTTACCAGCTCCGAAAGAATTATGGATTCCCCAAAGCGGGTACGTCCAAAAAAGGTGAAAAGTTTGGTGTGTTATCCGTATTTTCTGATGAACCCGTAGTACGATCTCAATCTGTATGTGAAGTTCAAACCATGGAAGGGTTGTCGTGTGCAGGTTATGGTTCTACCGTAGCTGTAACGGCCCCTATGGGGATGATGATGGCATCTTTAGCTCTAAATACTTTAGCTAATGCTTGTGAGTCACACAAAAAGCTATAAACAAAAGAACGGGATCGATTAAAATCTCGATACTAATTACAAAAGGAAAAGGACTATGTTCCAAAATATTTTGATCCCAACTGATGGATCTGAATTGTCTGATAAGGCCTTGGAGGCTGGTGCTGAATTTGCTAAAGCGATGGGTGCTTCCGTTGTTGCCATTACGGTTATCGAACCTTATAGCTACTCAAATTTATCTGAATATCGTCCAGAGAGCATCGATCAGTATGATGCTCGAGTCAAAGAAATGGCCCAAGAGCGACTTGAAATGGCTCGCGAAGTGGTTGAGCGTAAAGATGTAAAGTGTCAGGTATTGGCCTATAAATCTTTTTCTCCATCAGAGGCGATTGTTCAAGCGGCTTCGGAAAATAATTGTGACCTGATTTTTATGGCCTCTCATGGTCGTCAGGGTTTAGCTGCGGTTCTGCTCGGAAGTGAAACCCAAAAGGTTTTAACTCAATCGAAGATCCCAGTAATGGTCTATCGTTAAAAATACCTTTTGTGTGTACATAGACCTGAATTGTCAGATTAGCCTAACTTAAGTTTTAAGTTAGGATGAGTAGGGTATTGATCACATAAAATTTTGTGTAGAGCAGTTTTTGTCCCTATAAGTAGGAATAAGGAATCAATATGGTTGATACATTAGAAGGTCAGAAAGAAGAACAGAAGATGGATGTGACCAATCTTTATCGTGAAGAAATTTATACAGACCGTAAATTGGGTGTCATTCGTGCGTTAGTACCAGTGACTGCTGACGGTGAAAAAGATGCTACCCGTAAGGTAATCTATACCGGTGAAGCTCAAATCATGACTCAGATGGGAGCACTTCCAATCAATTTTGAAATTGAAGCAGAGAATTTGGCTGAAGCGGTTGAAAAATATCGCGACTCAGCTAAGGCTGGCGTTGAAAAGACTATGAAAGAACTACAAGAGCTACGTCGCCAGGCGGCGAGCAAGATTGTTGTTCCTGGTCAGCCAGGGTTCACTCCTCCAACTGGTGGTAGCGGATTGGCTATGCCTTAATGATTCACAAGACCACCTTCGGGTGGTTTTTTAGTAATTGAAATGATGAAAACATCTCTTATTGTTGAAGCGTTAAATCGTTTTTTACAACCAGAAAATTTTAAAGACTACGCTCCTAATGGCCTTCAGGTTGAAGGAGCTTTGGAAACCTCTAAAGTAGTTTGTGGTGTTTCAGCCTCTCAGGCTTTAATCGATCGAGCAATTGAGATTGGAGCTCAGACTATTATTGTGCATCACGGTTATTTTTGGAAAAGTGAAAATCCCTGTATCACAGGAATTAAGAAAAATCGGATCCAAAAGTTGCTTTCGCATAACATCAACTTAATTGCTTACCATCTTCCTTTAGATGCGCACGAGAGTATTGGTAATAATGCTCTTTTAGGTAAGGTTTTAGGGGTTCAAGAAAGTACTCCGCTGGAAAAGACACCACTTGTCAGAATTGGGCATTTTGCGGATCCCATTACTTCTCAAGAGCTGTATAGTCGAGTAACTAAAGCCCTAGGAAGAGAGCCTTCCGGGGTATTGCTTGAAGATCAAACGCGGTTAATTCAATCGATTGCATGGTGTACAGGAGCTGCTCAGGATTTCCTTGAAATCGCATCTCAAGCTGGTGCTCAAGCTTACTTGAGTGGTGAAATTAGCGAACGCACCGTTTTAGAGTCTCGCGAATTAGATTTACCTTATTACTGTGTGGGACACCACGCTAGTGAAACTCTTGGGATATCTGCTTTGGCTCATTGGCTCCAAGAACAGTTTGGTGAGTTAGAAGTCCAGTTTATCAATATTGATAATCCGGCTTAAGTAACAAAAACTAGGTCTCATAAAGGAGACCTAGTGCTTAAATATTGGTATTAGGAGTCTTTCTTCTTCAATTCGGCAAGAATTTCTCTTAAAAGCAATACTTCTTCTTTTGGAGCGGGTGCCGGTGCTTTTTCTTTTTCGGCTTCAAGTTTCTTACGAGCAACCGTGATGACTCTTAAAAAACAGAAAATAACGAAAGCTAGTAAAACAAATTGAACGACTGCGGTTAAGAAGGCACCGTAACCGAGAATCGCAGCTCCTGCCTTATTTAATGCCTCATAGGTCATTGGACCAGTATAGTTTTCTGGCATTTTCATAACCCAGAAAAGATTGGTGAAATCTGGTTTACCGACTAAAATGCCTAATAAAGGATTAATAACGTCTTTGGTGAACGATGAAACGATCACGTTAAATCCAGCACCGACGATCACAGCTACAGACAAATCGATAACGTTACCACGGCAAATAAAGGCCTGGAAATCTTTTATGAAACTTTTTGCAGCTTCCTTAGGTTTAATACTGCTCACAACAATTCTCCTATCAATAATTTGATGAGATTTTAACAAAATGGTTTAAAAATCAGTAGAGATTCATTTTTATATTGTTTTTATGTTTAGATAATTGGTTTAACTATATGATTTTCCATTGAAAAACGATAAAAATTTTTATTTTTTGATTATTTTCGTTAAAATATAGCGCGCCGTAGATCTTACATCTACTTTATTTTGTTTAGACAGGAAAGAAATCCAATGATGGTTCTTTATTCCGGCAATACTTGTCCATTTTCGCAACGTTGCCGTTTTGTGCTTTTTGAAAAGGGTATGGATTTTGAGATTCGCGATATCGATCTCTACCATAAGCCCGAAGATATTAATGTGATGAATCCGTATGGCGAAGTACCGATTCTTGTTGAGCGTGACTTGGTCCTTTACGAATCTAATATCATTAATGAATACATTGATGAACGTTTCCCGCATCCACAGTTGATGCCACCGGATCCCGTGATGCGTGCTCGCGTTCGCCTTCTTTTATTCAACTTTGAACGTGAAATTTTCCAGTACGTTCGAGTTCTCGAAAATAAAGAAAGTGATGAAGCAAGCCGTGATGAAGCTCGCAAGATTATTCGAACACAGTTAATGCGTTTAACACCTGTGGTAAGTCGCTCTAAATACGTTTTTGGTGACGATTTAACCATGTTAGATATTGCTTTGGCTCCTCTTTTATGGCGTCTAAACTACTATGGTATCGAACTTCCTGTTAGCGCGATGCCGGTTCAGAAGTATGCTGAAAGAGTATTTTCGCGTCCAGCATTTATCGAAGCGTTGACTCCATCTGAACGTGTAATGAGGAAGTAAAGAATGTCTCAAGCCAGTGACTTGCCTTCGTTAACACCTTACATCTTGAGAGCGTTTTATGAGTGGTGTGTAGATCATGACTTTACGCCTCAGATCGTAGTGGTTGCTGAAAAAGAAGATGTGGATGTTCAAGTTCCTCGAGCCTATGTTCAAGATGGAAAAATTACGCTAGATATTTCACCAGAAGCTACAGGTAGTCTGGAGATTGAAAACGATAGTATCCATTTTGATGCACGTTTTTCTGGCGAAATTGAACATATTTGGGTTCCAATTGGTAATGTCATCGCGATTTTTGCTCCAGAAAATGGAGCAGGCATTCCATTCGAGTTAGATCGCTCTCGAAAGAGCGAACCAAATCCTTCTGCAGGTCCTGGTTTTACACGCGTAGAGTAAAAAATAAAAAAATTGAGTTTTGACTTTACAACATAAAAAATATGTGTAATAATTCAAATCTCTCGTGAGAGCCCGCTTAGCTCAGTGGTAGAGCAACCGCCTTGTAAGCGGTAGGTCGTCTGTTCAAGTCAGTCAGTGGGCACCACAAACTACTTAGCCACTCGGAAGAAATTCCCGGTGGTTTTTGTATTTTTGTTTCCAAAATTTAGTGTGTCAGATTTCTAAATTTTTAGAAAAAAATGATGATGTCACGACTGATGTTGCCAAGTCGTAAAACGCTCATTATTTCCATAATCTCGATGGGTTTGCGCATTGAAAAAGCCGTGTTGCGCAAATAGATTTCTTACATACTCTCCCTGATCCCAACCGTGTTCAATCGCAATGATCCTTAAGGAATGAGAAAGTCGTTCTTTGGCTTGAGACAGAATCGTATCAATACACTGTAAGCCGTTATCCCCATCAGTTAACGCATTAATAGGTTCAAAGCGTAAAGCCTGTAAGTGATGATCGTCTTTTCTAATGTAGGGTGGATTCGAGACGAGAACATCAAAAGTTATATTACTATCGAAAGCATCTAACCAGCTACCCTGACGGAACGTGATATCAGCCTCTAAGTCAGAAGCATTTTCTTTTGCTGTGTTTAAAGCGTCAATAGAAATGTCAGAAGCCGATACCTGAAGAGTAGGGAGTTCTTTTTTTAGAGTGATCGCAATACAACCACTTCCGGTACCTAAATCAACCACTGAGTCGCTTGGTCTTAGATTGTCGAGTAGCCATTCAATTAAGACTTCTGTATCGGGACGTGGAATTAAGACGCTTGGATTTACCTTGAAATTTCTTGAAAAGAATTCTTGATTATTAAGAATATAAGGAATGGGCATTCCTTGTTTACGAGTTTTAGCTAATTTTTCTAATTGAGAAAACTCGGTTTCAGTTAACAATCGATCCGATCGAGTGATTAATTCAATACGGGACAATCCCGTTACGTGGCTTAGTAATAAGCGTGCGTCAACGGGATCTAAGTCCGATTTTCTTAACCACTTACGAACGGAATCAGGCACGATATTATCTTTCCGAAAGGCTAGCCAAAAGTTCAGCCTGATGTTCAGCTGTTAAGGCACCGATAATTTCGTTAAGGTCACCATCCATCACGGAATCCAACTTGTAAAGTGTTAAATTGATACGGTGATCAGTGATTCGACCTTGTGGGTAGTTGTAAGTACGGATACGTTCACTACGGTCACCAGAGCCTACAAGCGATTTTCTTAGGCTAGATTCTTCTGCTTGTTGCTTTGCAACCTCAGCAGCGTGAATTCTAGCTACCAATACGCCCATTGCTCTTTCTTTATTTTTGTGCTGACTACGTTCGTCCTGACACTCAACTACAATACCTGTAGGTAAGTGAGTAATACGAACCGCACTTTCAGTCTTTTGAATATGCTGACCACCCGCACCAGAAGCTCTAAAGACGTCAATACGAAGATCGCTTGGATCAATATCGATATCTCCAATTTCATCTTGTTCAGGCAAAATAGCAACAGTACAAGCGGAAGTATGGACTCGGCCTTGAGATTCTGTTTCTGGAACACGTTGTACACGGTGTCCACCACTTTCAAACTTGAGTTTGGAGTAAGCACCTTGTCCTACGATACGAACAACGATTTCGCGATATCCACCAAGATCGGATTCGTTAGCTGAAATAAATTCGATTTGCCACTTTTGACGTTCAGCATAACGAGAGTACATGCGGAATAAATCTCCAGCGAATAAAGCGGATTCATCACCGCCAGTACCCGCACGGATTTCTAAATAGATGTTTTTATCATCATTAGGATCTTTAGGAAGCAATAGAACTTGTAACTCGTCTTCGATGCGAGCCAGTTCTTCTTTGCTTTGTCGAATTTCTTCTGAAGCGAACTCTTTCATTTCAGGATCAGAAAGCATTTCTTCAGCGGTTTCTAAATTCGATTCCGCAGTACGAAAATCGTTATATTTCATAACGATCGGTTCAATTTCCGCTCTTTCTTTAGAAAGGGCACGGAATTGATTCATATCAGCCATCACATCAGGATCCTGAAGTGATGCATCAATTTCTTCTAAGCGTCTTACTAAAGACGCTAATTTTTCTCTCATTGAGCTTTTCATAATGGTTTAGTGACTCAGTGAATGTATTGAATTGGATCAGTCGCTTAAATCTACGATATTGTAAATTTTTAAATACTCGGAAAGGTTAAATGAACGCTATCGTCCGTGATAACGATAGAAGTCTTTAAGAAGATTATTCATCTTGGAATAGTCTTCATCTGAGAGTTTTTGATTATTTTTAAGTGTGACAAGCGAATCGTGGATTAATTTATTAACCAGTGATTTTGAAAGGATATCTAAAACATCTTCAATGTTTTCTCCTTTCAAAAGGGCACGACGAGCTCGCTTTAACTCAATAGAACGAAGTTTTTCGGCTCGATTTTGTAATACCTTAATCTGTGGTACCGCATTTCGGGCTTGGATCCAGTTATGGAAATCCATCACTCGTTTTTGAATTAAAGCCTCAGCCTGATGAACAGACGCCTGACGTTCTTTGATGCCTGACTGAACGACTTTACCCAGATCATCGACGGTATAGACGTAAACATCATCAAGTTCAGAAATTTCTTGTTCGACATCGCGAGGAACCGCTAAATCAACGATGAACATCGGTCTAAAGCGACGTTTTTTGATCGCTCGTTGAATCATACCTAAGCCAATAATCGGTAAGGAACTTGCGGTACATGAAACGACAATATCGTAGTCAGAAATGATTTCAGAAAGTTCTGATAAACGTACAGGATTACCGCCAATTGCTGTAGCCAGAGCCTCAGCACGGGCCTCAGTACGGTTAGCCACGGTAACTTTTTTAGGATTTTGAGCCCCGAAGTGAGCTGCGCACAGCTCAATCATCTCACCAGCGCCAACATAAAGAATGTTGGATTCAGAGAGGTCACCAAAAATTCTATTAGCGACACGAACCGCAGCCGCGGCCATCGAAATCGAGTGCGCTCCAATTTCTGTTGTTGAACGTACCTCTTTTGCTACCGCAAAAGTTTTCTGGAATAGGTAATTAAGGTAAAGACCCAGAGAACCAACACTACGGGCAATTTTTTCTGCTTTTTTCATTTGACCTACGATTTGAGTTTCACCCAAAACCATAGAGTCAAGGCCAGAAGCAACACGGAATGCATGTTGAACGGCTTCTTCGTGAACGAGCTTATAAAGATGCTCTTCCAACTCCGTTTCACGGATATTCTTCTGGGAAGATAAGAAGCTTTGAAGGCTCTTTGAAGCAAGTTTCGTATCCTGAGCCGCACAATAAATCTCAGTGCGATTGCATGTCGATAGGATCGCAATTTCCTGGACTCCGCCCTGAGTCGGAGAGGAAAGAAATGACCGCATCAGGTTGATCGTATCACCGATTTCATCGGGACCGAACGAAACCTTTTCACGCAAAGACAACGGTGCAGTATTGTGGTTTAAACCCAGAATAAGGAGATTCATTATTGTTTTAACAGCAAAAAATCAGCGTCGCATTATAAATGTATTGAATCTAAAACGAAATTTCACGGCTATAAGATAACCCTATTGCATTAGGTTGAACTTAAGAATAACGCTGGTTACTCTTGTTTTTTTGTATTGGAAGTGATCCATTCACAGAAATTTGAGTTTTTGAATTGGTTTCTAAAAAATCTGATCTTGTAAAAACAAAAAAGGATGAAGTTGGTACTCCACCCTTACATTTAACTAGAAAAACCACATCCAGTATTTAAAATTTTTAACCAAAGTGTCCAGAAACATAGTCTCGGGTACGTGTTTCTTTAGGATTATTAACGATATCTTCGGTGTTTCCGGTTTCGATTAATTCACCCATGTAGAAAAATGCTGTTTTATCTGAAACTCGTTGAGCCTGTTGCATGCTGTGGGTTACGATAATAATGCATAGACTATTTCTTAATTCCAGAATACCTTCTTCAAGTTTTTGAGTCGCAATAGGGTCAAGCGCACTAGCGGGTTCGTCCATTAATAGAACTTCAGGATTGATAGCAAGAGCTCGTGCGATACAAAGTCTTTGTTGTTGACCACCAGAAAGAGCCAATGCAGAATCTTTCAAACGGTCTTTTACTTCATTCCATAGAGCGGCTCTCCGTAGACTATTTTCAACCATTTCATCAATAAAGTCTTTGTCCTTTTCTCCGGCGATGCGTAGACCATAAGCGATATTTTCATAAATACTTTTAGGGAATGGAGTTGGACGTTGGAATACCATTCCAACACGTTGGCGTAACGATACGACATCGCATTCTGGAGCGTTGATATCTTCATTGTCTAACGTAATAGATCCTTCAATATGAGTCTCAGGAATCAAATCATTCATACGATTTAAACAACGTAAGAAAGTACTTTTACCACATCCAGATGGACCAATCAGAGCGGTAATTTCTCGGTCTTTAAAAGAAAGGGAAATATCGCAAATAGCCTTGTGCTCACCGTAGTAGAAGTTAACTCCCTGAGCTTGCATCTTAATTTGATTAAAAGATGAACATCCTTGTGTTTGTGTGTACATGAATTTTTTTATTGAAATAAATAGTTCGAATTGGACGCAAGTTTAGGAATCAAAAATGACAGCTGTG
>JAFTYR010000019.1 GCA_017461315.1 Burkholderiaceae bacterium
ATTCTTTCCCTTCTTTTGTCAGTTTTAGGGGCCGAGTCTCTTTTTCAAAAAGAATAAATCCTAAATTCTTTTCTAATTTATGAATTTTCTGAGAAAGAGCCGACTGTGTTACGCCTAGATGATGACCAGCTGAGGTGTAGGACCCGGTTCGGGCGATTGTGATGAAGGCTTTTAAAAATCCCGAAGGAAGATCCTTATTTTGGTCAATCATGATTCTTTCTAACGCAGAGTGATAAGTAAATCTAATAGTCTTTGAGGTTTGTTACTTAGACTTTTATCTTAAGGGGTAATCAGGAGTTTTAAATATGCAAAGTGTACTTTTAATTTTGCCAGATTTCCTCATTATTTTATTGGGCGCTTTTATTAGCCACGTTTTAAAGTATCCGAGAGAATTTTGGAAATATACGGAAAAATTGGTTTTCTACGTTTTATTTCCACCCTTGTTGTTTTTGTCAGTTTCTGGTGCTCATTTAAGTCTTTCAGAAGCAAGTCAGTTCTTATTAGTTGGGATCGGTGCCATGCTTTTGGCTGTAGTTTCTTCATGGCTAATTCGATATGTTGCACCCGAAGATGGAGTTACCAATGCATCCGTTTTCCAATGTGGATTTCGATTCAATACGTACATTGGTTTTGCGCTTTGTTTAAAGCTTTATGGAGATCCAGGGTTTTCTCTGTTGGCTCTTCTAATAGCAGTTTGGGTTCCGATTAGTAACACTATTGCAGTAGCGGTTTTGGCTACTGCGGTCTCAAAATCGGTTAACAAAGAAAAGAAAATCCAGCCGAGTTACGTTATTAAAACCGTCCTTAAAAATCCATTGATCATTGCAACTGTATTAGGACTGGTTTTTAATGTAGCTCAATGGGAATTACCACAAGTAGGTACTTCGCTCTTTAGAAGTTTAGGTAATGCTTCTTTAGCGGTTGGTCTGTTGTGCATTGGTTCTTCTTTACAACTACATGATCTTAAGCGCTACAGTCGATTATTACTGACCTGTACAGTGCAACGATTGGTTGTAGTTCCAATCATTGCTTTAGGAGTCGGTGTATTAATGGGATTACCTGTTTTAGAAACGATGGTTCTTGTTCTTTTTGGGGCTTTACCGACTGCGCAGTCTTGTTATGTGATGACCTCATCAATGGGAGGTAATGCAACAGCAGTAGCTGACGTTACTACAGTACACACATTAGCCTCTATGGTGACACTTCCAGTGTGGGTTGCTATTTATCTAATGCCTTAAGAAATAATGAGATCACAATCAAAAAAGGTTGTGATCTCAAATAAACATTATTGATTCCAGAGTTCTTTTATGGTTTGACGGATGGTAGATGCGTCTACATTGTAGGAACCTTGAACAAAGTTTCCATTTCCACCACCTCGACCTTTTAGTTTCTGATTAAGACTCTTGCTTAATTCTCGCATCTGGTTTGCTGGTCCATATAAGACGTAGCTATAAGTCGTATTTGCTGTTGCAGACAATACGGCAATGAATGGAGCCTTATTCTTTTCAGCAAGAAGCGTGCAATAGCGACGCAGATCTAAAGGTGCTAAGCCTTCTTCAAAGAGAATGAGAGGCTCTGTTTGAGTTGGAAGGGAATTTGCCTTGAGTTCGAATAGCTGATTATTCAAATTCTGAATTTTGAGCTTTAATTTTTCGACTTCAGAAAGTGTTTTTTCAACAGCCTTGCTAATTTCAGTTGGTTTAGCAGACAGTAACTCAGATATCTTTTGAATTTCGCGAATTTTATTTTCGTAGTCTGTAATAGCACGAAGACCACAAGTTAGTTCGATACGCACACCGCCACGATGCTTCATCATGGAGAGTATTTTAAAGACCCCAATTTCACCACTTCGCTTAACGTGTGTTCCACAACAAGCACATTGATCACAACCAGGAACATCAACAATTCGAACTTGTCCACTGAGTTCTTTTTTACTACGGTAATCAAGTTGAGCAAGTTCTTCTTCAGTTGGTAAAAGGACGTGAACAGGAATGTCAGCAAGAATCGCTTGATTCGTTTCCTTTTCTAACTCCATTAATTCTTTTTCGGTGATTGGACCATTGAAGTCGACCGTTACACTGTCATCGTCCATATGAAAACCGACATTGTCATAGCCAAATTTTTTATGAATAAGGCCTGAAAAAATATGTTCGACTGTGTGGTTTTGCATGTGGCTGAAGCGTCGATCCCAGTCAATGTTGCAGTGTACTAAACGACCCACTTCTAAAGGTGCTGTACAAAAATGGATAATTTTCCCCTTAATGCGACGAACGTCTAAAACAGGAATGTTTTCAATAGTTCCGGTATCGGCTAATTGACCACCTCCTTCTGGATAGAAGGCAGTGTTGTCTAAAACGATCTCAAAGCCTTTTTCAGTTTCCTCAGAGGATACAACATGAGCATCGAAAGAACGAATATAAGGATCCTGATAAAAAAGTTCGTCGAATAAATCCATAATGATTCCGTTTCAAAAGCAATATTCAGAAATTATCGATAGGGTAGAGCAAAAAACGTCGTACCGTTAATTTATAAAATGTTTTTTGCAACGAGATGTTGATACACATTAATGAGTACTATAACTGACATGAGCCAGAAAAGAAGTGCACTAATGTGATTTAACCAAAAACTGAAGCGAGTACCCTTTAAAAAGCGACAAGCACTTACTGCTAAATAGCTATATACCAAATGTACAATCCAACATATAAAAACAAGCAGAGCAATGAGAATCCCCATTTGGATTTCATAACTTCGTTCTGGAGAAACAAATTGGGGAAGTAGCGATAACACAAATACGATAAGCATCGGATTTGTGGTCTGCAGAAGCAAAGCAGAAAAAAAGATCGAGCGATTTTGTTTTGGACTATAACGAGAAGCGACGGCAACGGCATCTGAAAAATTAACGCAAGGGGCTACCCAATTGCGGTAACCTAGCCAGATCATCACGAGACAACCTAAAATCTGCATTAGAGAAAAAATTAATTCATTAGCTCGGATTAAGGCACCAAGGCCACAGGCGGCGATGAATGCCATAAAAAAGACTCCAGTGGCAATTCCAAAAGGAGATACGTACCAGCTCTTTTTGCCATAGCGAAAGGCATTACTGAGCGTATACAAAACACCTGCACCCGGTGTCATGCAATTCACAATGGCGACAAATATATAAAACCCTAAGTGATCGATCATTGTTCTCTTTGTTGTTTAGAACGTTTTGTCACTCTCAGAATCATAAGCTTTTAAATGGACAATGTGGTTTTTTGGGTTAACAAATGTGTTGATTTCCTTTTTAATAAAAGTTTCGACCCCAATTAGAAATGAAAGGGTAACAACGAATTTTTAAAGATGTTTTGATAGACGAACCATTTAATATGGGTCTATTGGTAAAATCAAAAGCTGTTTGATGCCTCAGTTGGCGTTGTTTAGTAGAAGAAAGTAGATTTAAAAATGGGACTTAAGGTTTATAACTTCCGATGTGCGGAAGGGCATGTATTTGAAGCTATGCTTCCAAGTGCGAAGGAGGCGGATCGACAGGCATCTAATGCGCTTTTAACTTGTCCTATTTGTGATTCAACGGTAAAACGTCAGCTCTCAGCACCTCATGTGAAGCGTTCTCAAAATAAAGAAATCTCGAATCCAAACTCTCATACATCTGACGTAGAGCGTCTTCAGGCATTGCTTAAGCAGATTGAGGAGATTGCAGAAAAGAGTGAAGATGTGGGTGAACGCTTTGTTGATGAAGCTCGTGCGATTCATCGAGGTGATGCTCCGGTACGTAATATCCGAGGTGGAGCTACCGGTGAAGAAGTACAAGAACTTTTAGAAGAGGGCATCCCAGTGATGCCCTATGTTCCTAAAAAAAATTCAGTTAATTAATCGCTTCCATTTGTTCAGAAAGGTCTAACCATTCTGCTTCCAAATCGTCGATTAAAGAACGTAATTCACCGTGGCGCTTGAGTACATCAGCGACTTCATCTGGATTACTTTCATAGAATGTCGTATCACTGATTTTGACCTCAAGTGTCTGGAGTTCTTTAGAGTACTGCGCTAAAGTTTTATCAATTTTTTCAATCTTTTTCTGAAGAGGTCTTCGAGCAATAGCCAGACGGGTACGTTCTGCGGCTTCGATTTGGCGCAACTCCTTTTTGCTGAGCGTTTTTTCTACCGGATTTCCCGTTTTTTCTTCGGTCGATTTATTGCGTCGTTCTTCCAGAATAAAACTTGAGTAGCTGTCTAAGTCTCCTTCATACGGTTGTAATTTACCGTTATGAACCAGCCATAATTCATCGCAAGTGGCTCTAATTAAATGTCGATCATGAGATACCAAAAGTACCGCACCCTCGTACGAAGATAGAGCCATCGTGAGTGCTTCGCGAGTTTGCATATCTAAGTGGTTCGTTGGTTCGTCTAGTACGAGAAAGTTTGGTTTTTCCCATGCAATTAATGCCATAGCTAAGCGAGCTTTTTCTCCACCAGACATGGGACCTACAGGAGAGGTTGCCATATCGTTACTAAAACGATACGCCCCCAAGAAATTTCTTAGTTCTTGTTCTCGAACATCAGGAGCAAGACGAGCTAAGTGTTGCAACGGAGTTTCATCGTCTCGTAATTGATCTAATTGGTGTTGCGCAAAATAACCAACCTTGATGCCTTGAGCGCAACGAAGCTCCCCTGTGATTTTTGGCAATGTACCGCACAGTGTCTTAACTAAAGTGGATTTACCAGCGCCGTTGACACCTAAAATACCAATACGAGCACTTTGACCAATGCTGAATTTAACTTTATCTAAGATGGCTTTACCTGAATAACCACAACATAAGTTTTCAGCACTCATTAAGTATTGAGGTACTTTTTCTGGAGTGGGGAACTCAAATCGCCATTCTCTTTGAGCTCGAATGGGTTCAACCGCTTGAAGTTTTTCAAGCATTTTGATTCGAGACTGAGCTTGTTTGGCTTTAGTAGCTTTGTAGCGGAATCGATCAATGTAACTTTGTAAGTGACTTGCGGTTTTTTCATAAGCCTTAGCCGCAGCGGCTTGTAGGCGGAGCTTTTCAGCTCTCATCACCTCAAAGTCTGAATAATTACCGCTATAACGATGAATCGTATGATCTTCAATCGACCAAATACTTTCAGAAATATGATCTAAAAATTCTCGGTCATGTGAAATTACTAAAACCGTTGCTTGTTGATGACGTAACCAGTTTTCTAACCATATAACAGAGTCCAAATCGAGGTGATTGGTTGGTTCGTCTAATAGCATTAAGTCTGCCGGTGTCATCAAGGCTCGAGCTAGTGCGAGTCGATTACGCCAGCCACCAGAAAACTCAGATACTAATTTACTAGTATCGCTTTCTGAAAAACCTAAACCATGAAGGATGTCTTTAGCCTGAGCAACGATAGCTCCTTCATTTAAATCAGCTAAAGTTGCAATGCAATGAGCCAACTCCATGTCATCGTGCTTCTTTTCTGCTTCAGCAAGGGCTTTCTTTGCATTGACTAGAGGGTAATGACCTTCAAGGACAAAATCGATAGCTTTAGAGTCTGTTTCTGTGATGCGTTGTGCAACGTGAGAAATTCGATCCGATTGCGGGGTTTGAATATCTCCGGCTTCGGTTGAAATCTCTCCCAGAATTGCCGAAAACAGCGTGGACTTACCCGATCCATTAGGACCAACCAGTCCAATACGTTCCCCCGGAGAGGTGACTAACGAAACATCTTCATAAAGAACGCGAACGCCACGACCAATTGCTACATTTAGAAATCGAAGCATTAGGGTAAATCTTCCTTGTGAACGAGAAATACCATATCGTCACCGGCACTCGTTGTTAACCACATAGCAGGAAGCTCAGGGAATGCTTCTTCAAATGCCTGACGACCGTCTCCAATTTCGACAATTAGAACGCCACCATCATTTAAGTGTTTTTTGGCGTCAGCGATTAAACGTTTTACGATATCCATACCATCGTCTCCAGCGACTAACGCCAAAGAGGGTTCGTGACGATATTCCCCGGGCAATTCATCCATTGCCTTTTGTGTGACATAAGGTGGATTAGAAATAATGACATCGTATTTTTTGCCCTCCAAATTACTGAATAGATCCGATTGGATTGGGGTGACAATGTCTTCTAAACCGTAATCCTTGATATTAATTCGAGCTACTTCTAAAGCATCTGGGCTAATATCTACACAATCAACGGTTGCCATTGGGAATGCGTTAGTAGCCAAAATGCCTAAACAAGCAGAACCCGTACACATATCCAAGACACTATTAACCGATTCTGGTTCTGTGATCCATGGAGTAAGCTGATCTTCTAAAAGTTCAGCAATAAAGCTTCTGGGAATTAAAACACGTTCGTCAACATAGAAGTCATATCCGGTTAACCACCATTCGTTAACGATGTAGGCTGTTGGAACCAATTGATCACATCGACGAGAAATAGCAGTTAAAACTTTCTTGCGTTCGTTTTCAGCTAAAGCACTGTCTAGAAATTTAATTTCAGACTCTAATGGTAGAGAAAGAGAGCGCAAAACTAAAAAAGAAGCTTCTTCCATTGGGTTGTCGTAGCCATGCATGAAAGTAGCTGGACTCTCATAAAGACGAGTCGTGGCATAACGAATAAAGTCCCGTATCGTGCGAAGTGGTTTGGTATTGGGTTCTGACATAGTTAAGATGCTAGAAGGGTTTCTAGAGTTTTATAGTAAATATCCGTTAGTTTATCGATTTGATCAACAGGGATGTTTTCATTAATTTTGTGAATTGTTTCATTGGTAGGGCCAAATTCAACAACTTCCGGACACCAACGACTGATAAAGCGAGCATCACTCGTACCACCTGAAGTTGAAAATTCAGGTTTAATTCCACAGACTTTTGTAATAGCCTGAGAAAGAGCCTTAGAAAGTTCTTCTCCTTTTGTCGCAAAAGGGGTAGCGCTAATTTTCCATTCAATCGAATAATTTGATGTGTATTTAGCGCAAATTCCTTCAATTTGCTGGATCAGTGCTTCAGCGGTCAATGAAGGATTGAATCGGATATTAAACGTTACCGTGCAATCTGCTGGTACCACGTTTACAGCACCGGTTCCGGCATGAATGTTGCTGACCTGAAAACTGGTCATAGGGAATCCTGGATAAGTTTTACCCCAAGTCGTAGTAGCAAGTTCTGAAACAATTTGCCCCGCAGGGTGAATTGGGTTGGAGACTTTTTCAGGATAAGCCACGTGACCTTGAATTCCCCTTACAGTGAGTTTGCCATTTAAGGAGCCACGGCGACCATTTTTAATGGCGTCTCCAAGTAACCGACTACAACTAGGTTCTCCCACAATACACCAACGAGGTTGGATATTACGAGAGGCAAGTGTGTCAACGACAAATGTCGTTCCGTCGTATCCATCTCCTTCTTCGTCACTAGTAAGTAACAAAGCAATAGAACCACGATGGTTTGGATGGACTTTGATGAAACGCTCAACGGCACAGGTAAAACAAGCAATCGAGGTCTTCATATCCGCAACCCCTCGAGCGTATAAGCGTCCATCTCGAATGGTTGGGGTAAAGGCAGGAGAATCCCACAAAGATTCGTCGCCCGAAGGTACAACATCAGTGTGACCTGCGAAAATAAAGAGAGGACCTTCCTCTCCTTTACGAATCCACAGGTTTTGGGTGTCGTTTCGATGGATGCGTTCTGCCTTAAATCCAAGAGGTTCTAAAACCTGAACGATTTTATCCTGGCATCCCGCATCATTCGGAGTAATAGACCTGCGAGATAAAATCTCGCAGGTAAGCTCATAAGGGCTTGTAGACATTAGTCTCTCAACAATTCGTTAATGCTGGTCTTAGAACGAGTTTGTTCATCAACCCGCTTAACGATAATGGCACAGTTCAAGTTGTATGTACCATCCTTGCTTGGCAAGCTACCAGGAACAACAACAGAGCCCTCAGGGACACGACCACGATAGATTTCGCCAGTTGCACGGTCGTAGATCTTCGTGCTTTGACCAATGAATACACCCATAGAGATCACACAGTTGTCTTCAACGATAACGCCTTCAACGATTTCACTACGAGCACCAATAAAACAGTTGTCACCGATGATGGTTGGATTGGCCTGAAGTGGTTCTAAAACACCACCGATACCAACACCACCAGACAAGTGGCAGTTGGCGCCAACCTGAGCACAAGAACCAACTGTAGCCCATGTATCAACCATGGTGTTGTCACCAATGTGAGCACCGATGTTGACAAAAGATGGCATCAAAACAGCGCCCTTACCGATGTAAGCACCACGACGAACAACTGCACCAGGAACGGTACGGAAACCAGAAGAGGCGATTTCCGCATCATTCTTTTCTTCAAAAAGAAGAGGAACCTTGTCGTAATAGGCCTGAATGCCATTACGCATAACACGAGTCGGCCAAATCTTAAAGCTCATTAAAACAGCTTTCTTAACCCATTGATTAGTGATCCAGGCACGCCCTTCTTTTTCGGCAACACGTAAGGTACCAGCCTCGAGTTTATTTAATACGTTATCGACGGCGTTAAGAACGTCAGCACCATAGTGTTCTGCGGGAATATCGAATGCATGTTCAATTAACTGTTTATCAACTAACATAATTTTCTCCAATTATCGTGTTAAATCAAATTCAGAAATTCTTTGAGACGCTTCTCGTACTTCGTCTGTTGTGGCTACAAGAGCAATTCTTACGTAACCTTTTCCGGGGTTGACGCCATTAATTTCACGACTTAGATAAGAACCTGGAAGTACTGTAATCGCTTTTTCTTCGTAAAGACGTTTAGCGTACAGCTCATCATCAATAGGTGTTTTAGCCCAAAGATAAAAACTAGCATCAGGCATCTGAACATCTAGAGTCTTAGAGATTAAGGGAAGAGCAGTCTCAAATTTTTCTCGATAAAGACGGCGATTTTCAATAACATGTGCTTCATCATTCCAAGCGGCGATACTTGCCTCTTGGAATACGCCAGACATAGCACATCCTTGATATGTACGATAAAGTAAGTAGGGTTTTAGAATCGAAGCGTCTCCAGCAACAAAACCACTTCTCATTCCCGGAACGTTACTACGCTTCGATAAGCTAGAAAATACTAAAATATTGTGGAAACTATCTCGGCCTAATAGGCGACAAGCCTCTAAGGCACCTAAAGGAGGCTGAGATTCATCGAAATAAATTTCGGAATAACATTCATCACTTCCGATGATGAAACCATAGCGATCGGATAATTCGAACAGTTTTTTCCAATCTTCAAGTTTTAGAACTTTTCCGGTTGGATTGCTCGGAGAGCAAACAAAAAGAAACTGAACGCGCTTCCATTCGGCATCGCTTACGGAATCTAAATCCAAAGCAAAACCGGTCTCTGCCGTGCAAGCAATATAAAGCGGTTGTGCTCCAGACATGAAGGAGGCACCTTCATAAATCTGATAGAACGGAGCAGGCATCGCTACAATTGGATTTTTGGTGCGATCCACAGTAGCCTGCACAATTGAAAACAAAGCTTCACGAGAACCCGAACAAGGCAGAATCTGACTATTGGGATCGAGCGTAACACCGTAGCGTCTTTGAATCCAGTTTGCAATGGCTTCTTTTAATTTCAAAGAACCCGATGTAGTGGGATACTTACCCAAAAGTGATAAGTTAGAAGTCAATGCTTCTAAAACCACAGCTGGAACATCATGCTTTGGTTCACCAATAGATAGTGCGATATGGCGCAAATCCGTTGGAAGGCTCGAATTTTCGAGCAACTTCTTTAAACGGGTAAATGGATATGGTTGTGTCAGCGAAAGGTCGGGATTCATCATTGAATACGCGTTTCGTAATATTTAATAATTTTTAATGTTTAGCCACGAGTTGGGCAGTTGGTTTCAAAATCGGGAAGATCGATTGAAGCCTGAGGCACCCAACCTTCTTTGCGATGTTCAACCACGACGGTTGTGTAGATACCACCACGAACCCACCACTTAGCTTTAAGTCTCATAAAGCGTGGTTCTAATTCTTTAACAAGATCATCCAAAATCTGGTTAGTCACGGTTTCGTGGAATGCCCCTTCTTGACGGTAGCTCCACATATAAAGTTTCAAAGACTTGAGCTCAACGTTTTTCTGATCTGGAATGTAATCCAATAAAAGTGTTGCAAAATCCGGCTGACCGGTTAGCGGGCAAAGTGCCGTAAATTCCGGAATTTCAATGTGAATTAAATAATCACGATTGGGTTGCGGATTTGGAAAAGAGGCCAAAGTCTTAGAGGGTTTTGTCGACATATTTAATTATTACTCCAGTAAACCTATTCATTATAAAGACTACGACGCATTGTCCCGCCATTTGTTGGCAGGAATTCCAATGAACAAAAGGATTTACAACCATTTTGAGCGTCGTTTTGAACATCTTTTAGAGTTCGGTCCGCAAGGAATATACCAAATTGAAGCCTTTTCCGTTCTTTTGTCTCGATGAAGAAAGAGTTAGAAACTATTTTTATATAAGTTTTTACGAGATTGGTAGATTTGAAGATAATGAACTAGTAGGTACTGATATAGCATATTGAAAGATATAAAGAGACGTTAATATTTTTAAACAATTAGAAATACAAATTGACAAATAATTGACAACATTTAGTCCCAAAAAGAGTGAAGATTAAGGACAATAAGAACTAAGTTTTAGAGTAAAACGAAGTAGAGCCGTAAAAGTTAAAACAGAAAAGGAGCGTTCTATGGGAAGTGTACTTTCGAAAATTAAAGGACCGTTAGTAACAGTTTTATTGGGTTTGACGATCTTTTCTGTACAGGCAAAGACGCACGTAAACGTGAACGTAAATCTAGGAGATCCAGGCTACTTTGGTGCTGTTCCTCCAATGCCTGGTTACACGCCAAGAGTCTGGAATACGAATCCAGTTGTTGCAATCGGGGCTACGATTGCTGGTGTTACCGCTCTATACCTGAATGTGCCAAATACCCATCGTAAGAATTGGTCTCGCTATTGTGGTCGGTATGATGCTTGCGATAAACCAGTACATTTCCTACAAGGCAATTGGTATCGTAAAGTCTATGCACCTCAGTACCGAAAACAACATCGTCCGGGTAATCCCAATCCACCTCATTGGAATGGGCGTCATGCTCCGAATCATTCAATGATGGGGCAACCTCCAGGACATATGCAACCACAAAGACCTCATGCTCGCCCACAACCTGGTGGTCGTGCTCCTGAAGGAAGAGGGCCTGGTGGAGATCGAGGGGGACGTGGTCCACAACATATGCCACCCCATGGTCGTTAAGTTTTAAAGAAATGAAAAACGGGCGTTGATGCCCGTTTTTCATTAGTACCAGCCTTGTTTTTGACAAGGATTTTTGACGAACGGATTTTCGTTCTTTTGAATTTTTTCGATTCGTTTAGCGCGAGTACATTCCCATTTTTCAACAGGGAATTGTTGATTCCAGGCTTCCATGAGACGTTTTTGTTGTCGACCTAGTTGATAGTTAGGATAAGCCCAGTCCATGTATAGGTAGGTTCGAGCAATAGCGCCTTTAGCTCGATTGGGTGGCTCTACATGGTTGGAATCTACTTTCATCTCACAAGTACCAAAGGCATAAGGGACGTGTTTGGGTAATTGCATAAATTGAAGGTTAGAACGAACCGCGTTGACCGATCCAATCGCAGGATACAGGTTATATAAGTCCGATTGCATTAAGCGATAGAGTGGATTGGTTTTTGAAGCACAATTTCGCCCCTTGAAATTTCGCCCACGGTTATCCACACATTCAGGACTACCATTTCGCCATTCAACAAAGGTTTTTCCAAAGTGTTCTGCAGGAACTACGTGTTCCCATTCAATCTTAGAAGAACGTTTTTCGTGGCGAGGCGCTTTAAATCCTTCAGGTAAATCAACTTGTTTCTTTTTATCAAATGAAGCACCACAGTAAAACGTGATTCTTCGATCGAAAACAACTTCTTTTTCTAATGTTTTCTTAGCCTTATTAAAACTATCAATGGTGGTATTTCCATTAGTAGGAGAAGCAATCGCAGTATTGAAAGAAAGGAGTGAAACTAGAAAAGTGATGCTAGTAAATTTCATACAGGTACAACAAA
>JAFTYR010000020.1 GCA_017461315.1 Burkholderiaceae bacterium
ACATCACCGACAGCAGAAATGGTAGCGGCTAATACAATAAAGCCGGATCCGGTCACGCCCGCAGCACCCTTGCTGGTTAAAAGTAGGACAGCTAACAAGGTTAATTGTTGCATTAATGTCATCTGAATATCACAAGCCTGGGCGATGAAGACTGCAGCCATAGTGAGGTAAATAGCCGTACCGTCTAGGTTGAATGAGTAACCGGTTGGAATTACTAAGCCGACAACAGAACGTTTGATACCAGCGTTTTCCATTTTATTCATGATGCGCGGGAGAACGGATTCAGAGGAACTGGTTCCGAGAACAATGAGAAGTTCTTCTTTAATGTAGGCAAGGTAACGCAACAAACTAAATCCAGAAAGATGGCAGATTGTTCCTAATACACCAAAAATAAACAATAAGCAGGTGGCATAGAAGGTGAGCATTAACGTAGCGAGTGGAACTAAGGATTCAATACCATATTTTCCGATGGTAAACGCCATTGCTCCGAAAGCACCAATTGGGGCAACCAACATGATCCAATGAACAAGCTGGAAGAGGATATTCGATGTGTTATAGATTAAGTGAAAGATTGGGTGATTTTTTCCACCTAATTTCTGTAAAGCAAAACCAGACAACACAGAAATAAAAAGGATTTGCAGAATATCTCCACTTGTGAAGGCGCCAACAATCGTATTAGGAATGATGTTTAAGAAAAAATCAACGGATGATTGAACTTTTTGACCAGACGTAAATGCAGAAATTGCTTTCGTGTCTAATGTCGATGGATCAACGTGCATACCATTACCAGGTTGCAAAACATTAACCATGATAAGACCGATAATCAAAGCAATAGTGGATACAACTTCAAAATAAAGAAGTGCAACACCACCAACTTTACCGACCTTTTTCATATCTTCCATACCGGCAATACCGATAACGACTGTACAGAAAATAACAGGAGCAATTAGCATTTTAATGAGCTTAATAAAACCATCACCAAGTGGTTTCATCTTGTCGCCAATTTCAGGGAAAAAGTAACCCAAAGCAATACCAAGTAGGATGGCGCAAATCACCTGAAAGTAAAGAACTTTATAAATTGGTTTTTTCTTCATTGATTATCTTCTTATATGAATTCTTAGTTAATAGGAGCTAAGAAAAATGAAACAATCCATATCAAAGGATGGGGTAAGGTCGGGCATTCTAACATGAGAGATATAAGTAAAAATCCCTAAAAATTTTGATTTAAAACGTTTTACCTAACTCAACATAATAGTAGTTATGTTGAGTTGGACGTATTTTTTCTAGTAGAAAATAATAATATTTCTCTTATAAATCAATTCGATGCTTCGTATTTAGTTTTTTTATATCAAATTATGAAAATGTTGTTGATATAAAGTAAATGTAAAATTTTATTTTATAAAATCTTTAAAAAATGTTGTTGATATAAAGTAAATGTAAAATTTTATTTTATAAAATCTTTAAAAATTGAATGGAAGCCATGTAAACTCAAAGGCAGTTAGTTATTAAGTCTATCTTTCGGAGAAATAATGATGAAAAAGTTTGCACGCAATCTTTTAGTTTCGGCTTTGGGTTTGGCTTGTTTCGCAGCCATTGCTGCGGATAAGGTCGTCCTTTATTCTTCGAATAATGTGGATACCCTCAATATTATTAAAGATACCTTTGAAGAAAAGTATCCTGATATCAATATTTCTGTTGTTCGTGCGGGTTCAGGTTCCTTAATGCAACGTATTAAGGCTGAAGCTCAAAATCCAATGGGCGATATTTTCTGGTCTGGTGGCCTATCCACAATTAATCAGTACACAGAATTTCAGGAACCCTATAAAAATAAGAATTCAGAAGTTGTTGATCCAAAATTTAAGGATCCAAATCATCATTGGTTAGGAACCAATACTCATGTGGCTATTCTGATGGTCAACACAAAGCAACTTCCTCAAGGCGTTGCCATTCCGAAGACCTGGAAGGAATTGGCTGATCCTAAGTGGAAAGGTTTAGTCATTAGTCCAGATCCAGCTCGATCTGGTACAGCTTACTCTACCTTGTATGGTTTACGTGAAGTGGTAGGTCCCGAGGTCTATCGCAACATTGTCAAAAATCTTGTGATTGCAGGTACTTCTGCAGGTGCATTTGAAGGCCCTGCTCGTGGTGAATTCCCAGTCGGTATTACGATGGAATACGCTGCGAGTGAGTACAAGGAAGGTGGACTACCCAATATTGAAATCGTCTATCCAGCAGAAGGTACAATGACCATGCCAGAAGGTATGTTCATTATTAAGAATGCAAAGAACATGGACGCTGCGAAGAAACTCTATGACTTCCTATCATCTAAGGAAGCGCAAGAAACCTTATTTGCTCATACATTCCGTCGTTCATTGCGCTCCGACGTCGATCCAAGTAAGTATTCTCAGTTGCCTAAGCTGGATACAATCAAAATTCACGACGTCGATCCAAAGGCTAGTGGCGATAGAAGAAATGAATTCTTGAAGGAATTTAATGAAATTCGTTCAGAAGTGAAGTAAATAATCAGTGTTAAATATCGAAGGGCGGATCCGAATGCAAGTTAGTCTTCAGAATATTAACCAGAGCTATGGTGGTCAGAGACTCTTTAATGATTTGAATCTTGAAATTCCGAGTGGAAAATTCTTCTCTCTACTTGGACCATCTGGTTGTGGTAAAACGACTATTCTTAGAATGCTTGCTGGTTTTATCCGCCCTGATTCTGGGAAAGTTCTATTCGGTACACGGGATATGACCCATGTGCCTGTTCATAAACGTAATATTGGAATAGTCTTTCAAGACTATGCCCTATTTCCGGATCGTTCTGTTTTAGATAATGTGTGCTACGGCTTATTGGCCCGCGGTGTATCAAAAAGCGAAGCAAGAAAGAATTCACTTGCGATGCTTGAACAAGTAGGTTTAGGGGAATTTGCATTCCGTATGCCCTCTCAACTATCTGGTGGTCAAAAGCAACGTGTGGCGATGGCCCGAGCTCTAGTCATTGGTCCTGAGCTTTTATTACTGGATGAACCCTTATCTGCTCTAGATGTAAAGCTTCGTTTGGAATTACGTCTTTTGATTCGTCGCCTGCAAATTAAGAGCGGCATTACGACTTTATTTGTTACACACGATCAAAGTGAAGCTTTAGCGATGAGTGATGGCATTGCTGTTCTCGAAAGAGGTCGAGTTCTGCAGTTAGGTTCACCTAAAGAAATTTATGAAAAGCCGTCATGTCTTTTTGTATCTGAATTTTTTGGTTGTAATCGCTTTGATATCGTAGAAGATTGTGGGGCTTGCGATAATCAAAGAAGATTAAAATTACGTGGCGGAAGCGTTCTTACTGATGATTCGAAAGAATTTGCTCCAGGAATGAAGTTATCGGTTCGTCCAACCGATATCGATGTACAAGCTCGACAATCTGGAGCGAATAATCGAATTCCGGGAGTTGTAAATCAGGTTGAATATCGCGGAGCGACTGTCGAATATATTATTGAAACCGAGGAAGGTAAGTTCCACGCCGAAGTGCCATCGGATCGCCCTATTTTTATATTGGGTGACTCGGTAGACATGGTGCTCCCTGCTAATGGACGATTAGTGGGAGTGGAACCGTGAATAACTTTTTAGGAAAATTAAGAACGGATCCTTCGTGGTTGGTGCTGTGTATCCTGGCACTCATTTTCCTCGTGGTGTTTTTGTTGTGGCCTCTTTCAACCGTTTTACATTATTCGTTTTTAGATGAAAGCGGGAATTTCTCCTTTTCTGGCTACACTCGCTTTTTTTCTGAGCATCAATACCGTGAAAGTTTAGCCAACACTTTAATTCTAGGTGTTTCGGTTACGTTTTTCTCACTATTGGTTGGTAGTGGTTTAGCGCTACTAGTCTCTCGGCTTGAATTTAAGATGGCCGCTCTTGTCAGTATGTTACCTCTAATTACGTTGGTGGTACCTGATGTGGTCGTCGCAGCCGCCTGGATCCTTCTACTCGGCAAGCAAGGGATCATCACTGGGTGGCTTTCTCATATTGGCATTATGGTTCCCTCTCTATATTCATGGTGGGGAATGATTTTTGTCATGACTTTGAATTCTTACGTCTATGCTTTTGTCATCATGCTTGGCGCCTTCAAGCTGATGGATCGAAGCTTAGAGGAAGCCGCTCTGGGACTCGGACGTCCAATGCCTCGAGTTTTAACTGGCATTACGATGCCGTTGATGCTCCCTTCTCTACTTTCAGCCATGTTGATTGTCTTTACGCATGTGATTGGAAGTTTTGGTATTCCTGCGATTTTGGGTGCTCGTACTCCAGTATTGGCGGTTAAGGCTTATAACGAATTTGTATCGGAAATGGGTGGAAATCCATTGATGCAAACCACGATGGCAGCGATCCTTATCGGTCTAGGTATTTTGGTTTTAATCGTTCAAAAGATCTGGGTCGAGAAAAAACAAGTTCAAATGGAGTCGGGGCGTACTCCTGAAAAAATCCGATTGACGGGCTTAAAACGTCTCGCTGCGGATACAACCGTTATTTCTATCTTATTTATTTCTTTATTACCGGCTCTAGTTGTTATCGTTACAGCCTTTACTAAGACGATTGGTCCTGTACTTTATTACGGTACCTTTACTTTAAAGAATATTAAATATGCTCTTTTAAGAGCTCCTGATCCACTCTATAACTCGATTTTCTTGGCTTCAGTGGCAACGATTGCCGGCGTTATTTTCTCGATTGTTTGTGCGTACTTAATTGTGAAGCGTCGTTGTTGGTTAACGAACCTTCTCGATTTAGTAGTGATGTTACCATTGACAATTGCTGGAACCGTTCTTGGTATTGCATTAATTAATACGTTTAATGCGGGACCTCTGGTTCTGACAGGAACTTGGATCATCATGTCGATGGCCTATTTCTTACGCCGTACGCCACTCAGTGTACGAGCTGCGGTCGGTCCCTTACATAACCTGAAAGATTCCGTAGAAGAAGCCTCAATTAGTCTAGGTGTTCCTTCTTTGAAGACCTTCTTTAAAGTGGTTCTTCCGGTTATGTGGCCTTCGGTTTCCTCCGCTGCGGTTCTCATGTGGGTCACTAGTTTGTCAGAATTGTCCGCTACGATTGTGCTCTACTATGGTGGTATGAATACGATGCCAATCGAAATTTTCCAACAAGTGGATAGTGGTCGATTGGCAATTGCTAGTGCTTACAGTGTCTTATTATTGATCTGTATTTTTGTGCCACTATTGATTGCGCAAAAAGTCTTTAAGTTGAAGCTATCTTAATCAAAATAATGCAGTAGATAAAAATTTGAGCTCCGATTCAAAGTTAGAAACGGAGCTCAAATTGTATTTACAACTTTGGATTAGTACTGATCAAAGTTCTTTTGGATCGCCTTAGGATCTTTGGTTTGTGTCAAAGAGAGCATCAAGAGTACGCGAGCTTTCTGAGGATTCAAAGAACCAGAAGAAACGAAACCGTATTTAGCATCATCAACTTCAGCATCCTTAGTTGTGGAACCGGTTGGTACGCGAGAAGAACGAACAACGACGATTCCGTCCTTAGCTGCCTTTTCTACTACAGGGAATGTGGACTTATGAAGGTTACCGTTACCAACGCCAGCAGTTACGATACCTGCATATTTAGCATCGACTAAAGCCTGGGCTTGGATGCCTTCGACACCAGCGTGTTGATAAACAATACCAACCTTGGGTAACTGATTTAATTTATCAACATTAAATGGTGTTGCAGTTGTGTGTTTTGTTGGGCTAACAGCATCCCAGTAAACTTTACCGTTGTGAATAGTAGCGAGTTGACCTGCGTTTGGAGACTGGAAGGTTTCAACAGCAGTCGTGCTGGTCTTTGTTACGTCACGAGCACTCAATACTCGTTCATTCATGGCAACCATAACACCACGACCTTTTGCGCTTGGATCCGTAGCGACGGCAACCGCATTGTAAAGGTTAGCAGGACCGTCAGCAGATAAACCGTTAGAAGGACGCATTGCACCTACTAAAACGATTGGCTTATTGCACTTTGCGGTTAAATGTAAGAAGTAAGCGGTCTCTTCCATCGTATCAGTACCGTGAGTGATTACGAAACCGTCTTGTTTACCGCATTCAGCATTAATCTTCTTAGCGAGCTTTAACCAAACTTCATCGCTCATATCCTGAGAGCCAATCTGAGCAACTTGTTCGCTTGTAATGTTAGCGATATTGGCTAATGCTGGGACAGCTTGAACGAGTTGGTTTACCCCTACTTTGGCAGAGGTGTAGTTGGTTTGACTTGCAGACTTAGCTTGACCAGCGATGGTACCACCCGTTGCATAAACAGCAATGTTAGGTGCTGCCATTGTGACTCCAGTTGTAGCCATAAGAAGCGATGTAATCAGTGCTTTTTTAAACATTTGGATGTTCTCCTCAAAAAATTTGATCCCCACATTTCTTTGTCTTTTTGTGGTTTTCATTGGTGTTAATTTGTGATTAACAGAACGAGATTTTAGTAATTGAAAACTAAATTGCAATACCTACAAAGTATAGGAATATGAATATTTAATTTAATAAAACTATCAATTGAGTGAATTTATTAAGGTTGTGGAGAATTGTTTAATAATGGTTTATTAAGTGTGATTTAATATTAACTATTTGAATTAATTGTTTATGTTTTGAAATTATTGAAAAATTCTGAATTATATTCAATATAATTTTTATCTATCGGTAAAAATAAATGTAAATTTGTGAAAAAATTATCTTGTTGCCTTAATGCTACGAATAAAGGGGGCGGTATTTACGGTATCAAAAAAACTTATTTAATGAGATTTATTTTCATTAAAATTTAAAACTCATTGTTTTTACAAATAAATTTAGAAAACGATAAATATGATGCATTTAAAACGATGGCGTTTGTAACTTTTATGTTCTTCTTCTTTTTATCGTTATGATTTAATAACAAAATACCCCACTGTAATGATTAAAATTTCATGTGGATTTTATCTGAAATTGAGTATGCGACAGATGTTGTCTTGTTACGTTATAAGATATGCTAAATAAAGAGTTATAAGCTACTTTTAAATTAGTAGAAGGGGTGAAATATTAACTCGTATAATGAGTTCTCAATAAAAACTGAGATCCCTGATCGGCATAGGGCTAAAGGTGTTTTACTCCTATGATTTAATTAAAAGGATGAAATATAGATATCTATGATTCGAACCCTATATTCAAACCTCTTTGAAGGTCTCCAAGCAGCGCTCTTCGCCAATCTTCAATCCGATTTAAGAGAATCTCAGGATCA
>JAFTYR010000021.1 GCA_017461315.1 Burkholderiaceae bacterium
AAAATCCGATTGGCTACTCTAACCATTTCATCTAGTACACCATAATAAGCTTCTGCAAACAATAAGTAGGACGAAGTTCATCTAAGGATGGCACATCTGCATAGTAATCACGCATTATTAAACGAATCTCATCTTTTGATTGTCTACATCGAACTAAATAAGTGAAGTGGCCACAACAGTAACCTCCACTTCTTTAAGACCTTCTAGATGATTATGAGTCACACCTGTAACCTTACGAGATAAGCCTTTTACTTCATCTAGACTACGACCAAACCAAGCGCAAGGACTTACTCGCATAGCAGAGCCATTTTCTCAACTACCATAAAGATGAGGGTCCTCACTCCAAATCTATTGATAAAAACGAGAACCGATCACATTGATATTCTCTTCCGTAGTAACGAAGTCACTCAACGGCGAAATCGGAGAGTTTTTGATAATTTCCCTGACAAATTTTTAATGTTTCATAAACTGCAATCGTCATTATGGAATCGTCGGTATAAGAACATTCATTGGCAAAAAATCAAAATCTTTTTGTTTTGATGTTATTCCATTCGAACCTTGAACCAACAATATTTCCAATAATGGCTCCGTACATTGCAATTCTTTTTGTTGAAATTTTTGTTTAATTCTTATTTTTGAATTTTGATACCAAAATAATTATCAAGGTCATCACGTTAAAATAAGTCGTAAGAACTCATTCCATAAATAGGCAGTCTCTTCCGAGTATACTGTTTTGAGAATAATTCTTATTACAAATTTAGGAGTACTCTATGAATCAAACAACAAAATACGGTCTGATCTTTTTAGGTGGCCTAGTATTAGGTGCATTAGGTGCTACTGCAGTATCCCGTGGCAAGTTAAACCTCAAACCTTTAGCCAGTGATCTTTTAAGTGATGGTATGAATCTTCGAGATAAAGTCATGGCTAGTGTCGAAGGCATTAAAGAAGATTTAGCTGACGTAGTCGCAGAAGCTCAAGTAAAGGCACAGGAACGCAAAGAAGCCAAAGAAGTTGCAGAAGCCACAGTCGTTGTTGCCAAAGAATCGACTCCTGCATCCTAATAATTAAAGAAAATTCTTTCACAAAAACACATCATGAAGGTGATGTGGGTTTTTGTGTTATTTGAAAACCACGGAACTGACTATGCGTTTTGATTTAGTCCATGAAACTGGAAATCGTCAACGTTGGCGTACACGTTCAACGGTAACATTGGCAAGTGCTAATTTAATTGCTGATGAAGTATCTGCTATTGATGGCATTGATGGGGTCACCATGAACCCTAGAACCGGTTCACTGATTGTTACCTTTTCTAAAATTAGTGCCCGCAAAAAATTAGCTTCCTATCTAGTCGGATTAATTGAAACACCTCCTATTTTGCGTGATTCTCGTAAAGAGGCTGCCTCCAAAGTGACTCAGACATTACGGGAACAAGTCAATTCTTTAACGCAGATACCCCATCACCCGCTCGCTGAGAAAGCCTCTCAAATTTATCGTCGTTCTATTGAAACGATGCCGGTCTTATCTACTATTCGAAATGTACTTCAAAACATCAGTCGAACTTCCACCCGTGCATCAGATAGAAAAGATGAATTAGATTTTGCTCCTTTAGTCCGATGGGTCATAGTCAGACCGATTTTGCCTATCTTAGTTAATATCGCTAACGCTGTTTTAGGAGCTATTCCTTACCTACTCAAGGGTATTAAGGAATTAGCACACGGAAGACTCAACGTAGAGGTGCTAGATGCTACTGCTATTGGCATTTCTTTATTAAGAAGAGATTTTAAAACGGCTGGACTCGTTGTTCTTTTACTAGGTCTTGGCGAAATGCTTGAACGCTATACACGAAAGAAATCGATGGATAGCTTAGCTGATCAATTAGCTCTAAAAGTCGATCAAGTCTGGATCCGACGAAATGGAATGATTTTAGAAATTGCTCTTAAAGATCTTCAGGAAGATGATGTCGTCGTTGTACATGCTGGCAATACCATTCCAGTAGACGGTGTCGTAGTAGCAGGAGACGCATCCGTTAATCAAGCTACGATGACGGGTGAAGCCATACCCGTTCACCGTACCCTAGGTGGAACGGTTTTTGCTGGCACTGTAATTGAAGACGGTGAAATTGATATTCGTCCAACCGGTTTAGGTGACGAAACTCGTCTTAATCAGATTATTCGTTTTATCGAAAATTCGGAACAAAGTAAGGCAAATTTACAAGGAAAAGCAGAACACTTAGCAGATGCAATTGTTCCTTATAACTTTGCATTAGCTGCTCTCATTTTCATACTCACACGTGACTTAACTCGAACAGCATCTATTTTGCTCGTTGACTACTCCTGTGCACTTCGTCTATCGACTCCATTAGCGATTCTTACAGCAATGAAGCATGGAATCATGAAAGGAGCTCTTATCAAAGGTGGACGTTATCTTGAGGCTTTATCTGAAGTTGATACCGTTGTTTTCGATAAAACGGGAACGCTTACTCAAGCAACTCCAAAATTATCTGACATCATTCCTTTAGATAAAACAAAATCAAGTGACGAGATTCTTTGTTTAGCCGCTTGTCTAGAAGAACACTTTCCCCATCCGGTTTCTCACGCCATCGTGAACGCCGCAAAAGAAAAAGAGCTCGCTCATTTTAACGAAGTTCACGATGCAGAAGTGAAATACATCGTTGCCCACGGCATTTGCTCAACCGTTGATGGTGTAAAAGTATTAATTGGATCAAAACACTTTATCGAAGAAGATGAAGGCATTGATGTACAAATCGGAGAAAAAGCGGTTGATCGATTGGCTCGTGAAGGTAAATCCATCCTTTATATGGCTTATGACGGTCGTTTAATCGGCGTATTAGGTATCACAGATCCATTACGAGAAGAAGCCGTTGAGGTTATTACAGCATTACGGGCACGCGGTATTAAACATATCGTGATGTTAACAGGAGATGACAATAAAACCGCTAAAACGGTTGCCTCAAAGCTTGGAATTGATGATTATCGAGCTCAGGTACTTCCCTCTGAAAAGGCAGACTATGTACAAATGTTGAAAGAACAAGGTGCAAAAGTTCTGATGGTTGGTGACGGCATTAACGACAGTCCAGCACTTTCATGTTCTGATGTAGGAATAACGTTACAAGATGGCTCAGCGATCGCACAAGAGGTTGCTGACGTAGTATTGACGAAAAATTCATTGAAAGACTTGCCTGTTGCCATTGATTTAAGTCGTATGACAATGAAACGAATCAAAACCAATTTCAGCCTTTCAGTTGGTTTAAATTCTATTTTTATGTTAGGTGGCTTAACTGGATTGTTAATGCCTGCAACAGGGGCTGTATTACACAACATGACTACTATTGGAGTTTGTCTAAATGCCATGCGTTCGCCCATGCCAGTTACTTCTGCTTCCTGGTATGAACAAGTAGTTCAAGCACTAACATTAACCTCCCAAACGAATTAAGGTCACTAAACACAACGAGGTATCGAGCCATGAATATGGAAATCAATCTTTGGATTCGATCCTATATCGATGGACGTATTCGCATTCGCAATCCATTACTAAAGAAGCTTGATGTTACGACTGTTACCACATTCAAAGAAAAAGCTTTGTGCATTAAAGGAATCCAGACTTTAGAAATTAATCCTAAAGTTGGTAGCCTATTGTTGCTTTGGGACAAACATCAGTTAAATCGCCAAGAAATTGAAAATTACCTAGTACTTTGGTTTTCCACGATTCAGACTCAGACATCCATACCGTCACGTACGGTGACCAATATATCTTCTAAAAAAATGGATACTAATTGCCAAGATGCAAGAAATACTATTCAAAAAATTTATGAAAAAAGTATGGATTGCATCGCTCCTATCATGGCGCCCAATAGTGGTTCTTTACGTCGTTCTCGTCGGGTAGCGCAAAATCGCTTAATGTTAGGACTTGCAACGGCGAGTATTGCATCGATTGCATTGAATACTCGTTGGCATGCCACTTTGGGTTATGCATTTAGTGCCTTTTTAGTAATTCATTTATATCAACACCGTCGAGTTTTATAAAAGGAATCATTTCATGCCCATTTTGTCTCGAATCGGTCGCACTATTGCCCTTTTTATATTTAGCTGTGCCTGCATTGCTGTAATGTGCTTTTCATTTGCAGTTTTATTTGGTCTATTAACGGTTCTATTTGTCGTTGTTTTAACAGCCTATGTTTTAAACCCGAAAGAAATAAGAACCATTGCTTCATTTTGTTCTAATCAGATTACAGGATGGTTAGAACAGATTCGTGTCATGATCGCATCAATGATGGAAATTATTCAGACCATGGCTGAGGTCGCTCGATCCGTAACTCAAACTCAAAACACGTCTTCAGATACAAGGGATAAAACTGAACCAGAAACCAAAGTCGAATTAAATAAACAAGATTCAAATTAGAAAATATTATCCGCAATTTAAAAAATAAAAGTATTACGTTTAAGGCATTTAAGGCTAAAAAAATCATACATTTTTACGTAAAATACTGACCACTGTACTATGATTTTCGGGACGTAATTATGCCTAGCCCATTGGTAACCAAAACCATCTTACTTGTTGCATGTTTACTTGGTATATCCATTCCAGCAACAGCACAAGTTTCTATTGTTAACCGAAACTTAGAACAGTTAGAACAAGAACGTGAACGCAAAATCCTAAAGCATGAACTTGATACGATGCGTGAAACCCGTTCCCCTAGTCAAGAACAACCTGCCACGCGTACAAAATTACCAACAGGAAACTTTCAATTTGTTCTAAAAAAAGTTTCTTATAGCCCATCTAAAGTACTCATGGATGAAGAAATTGCTCGGGTAACCGCTCCGTGGATTAACAAAATCATCGGTGCTCCAGAGTTAGGTCAATTAATCGAAGCAATCAACCAACTCTATAGAGAAAAAGGCTATGCCGTTTGCCAAGCAGCTCTACGTCCTCAGCGAATTCGTAACGGAAACTTGACCATTACCTTGATCGAGGGAAAAACCGATACAGTAACCGTTAACAATCTAAATCATACGAAAGACTCTTATGTACTTCGAGCTTTTGATATGCCTGTCGGAAAGGTCGCCAATTACCGAGACATGTATGAACGTTTAGTTCGTTTCAATATGACAAACGACATCCACTTGAGTATTGACATTCAAGCAGGAGAACGTCCAGAAACGACACGTTATGAAATTTATGCTCAAGAACCCAATAATTGGACGGCATCTATTTTTGCTGACACATTAGGAACTGATAGTTCAGGTCGATATCGAGCTGGAGCTTCCATCTCTAACCGTAGTGTCTTTGGTTACCGAGACAGTCTTTATTTGATTGGAATTGCCACTGAAGGATCAAAAAGTGTATTAGGCGGTTACTCCGTACCACTCAATAGTTTTGGAACTCGTCTTATTGCCAACCTTTCCGCTGGTGATGTGGATATTATTGAAGGACCTAATGAACCTTTTGATGTTTCCGAGCAATCCTTCACAGCTTCTTTACGTTTAGAGCATCCTTTTGCTATCACTGAAACTTCCAAGCAAATTGCATTTACAGAATATTCTTACAAGAGTTCAGAAACGGACATGTATTCAGACATGACGATTGCGAAATCGCAAATTGACACGGTTAGTGTTGGTCTTGACAGTCTCATGCTAGGTAATCAGTGGTCTATGTATTTGAACAACCGCTTCAGTTACCACAAAGCTCGTGAAAAACTTTTTGGTAATCAGTACAACTACTGGATTTATTCGGGAGATTGGTTCGGTCAAGCCTTATTGAACCAACAGTTCTCTTTGAATGCATCTGCTTCGTGGCAAGCCAAGTTCACCGGTGATGAAGTCGTATCTGATGATCAGTTTTATTTAGGAAATTCTGCTGGTGTACGTGGATATCCAAATGATGTACTTTCGGCAGATAATGGTTTTTGGATCAATATTGAAGCTCAGTATCGATGGATCGATTCTTTCAATACCTTTGTATTTTTTGATGCGGGACATCTGTCAGGTGTTTCGTCTTACGATAAACGAGGGCTCTATTCGACTGGAATTGGTCTAAATTGGAATCCTTGTGAATGGGCACAAGTCAAAGCAACGATGGGAGTTCCTTTGACACGCCAGGTTACTGTTTTCGAAAAAGTCGATTCGGTACGATTTGATGCAACACTAACACTAACTTACTAAACGTTTTCCGACAGAGTCGTAGAAACCTTAACGATTGAAAGGTTTGATGTATGAATAAGATTTATAAGATCACTTGGAATCACTCTCGTGCTCAATACATGGTATCGCATGAGCATACGCGGGCTCATCGTAAAGGACGTTTATCTGCAACATTACTCGGTGGATTACTTGCTGGGGCCTTAATCGCTAGTCCCATCGCAATGGCTTCTACAATCTCAGTCGACTCGGTAGGAAATAAGGTATCAACACAAATTATTCAATCAGGTAATCGATACGACATCAGAACATCCGAAGTCACAAACAATAACGTTGGCATCAACCGTTTTAAGCAATTCGATCTTGATAAAGGACATATCGCCAACCTTCACCACGCCGAAAATTCTTCTACGTTAGTTAACTTTGTTAATGAACATATTAACGTTAACGGTACTGTTAATTCCGTAAAGAATAGCAAGATCGGTGGAGAACTCTTTTTCGTATCGCCTAAGGGTATGACGGTTAGTGAATCTGGAGTCATTAATACCGGAAGTTTAACGGTCATCGCACCAACCGATACGGACTATGAAAAATGGAAAGAATTAGGCGATTATGGTCCAACTAATGAAGACCTACTAGACGCCATCCGCCAGGGAGAAGTTCCTCTTAATCGGAATGCAACCATTACGATTAACGGTAGTATTAATGCAGGAAATGCGGTAACACTCGCAGCGAGTAACATCAAAATCGGCAGTGCAGCCAAAATTTCCACAAAAATAACCGATTTTAGTAACTTAGTTAATATCAAAGACGACAATGGAAAGGTCATTTTAGAAAGCGAAATCACTTCTGGTGAATTAGTAGGTAGAGTTGATGACTCGGGTGACGTTATTCTTTCAGCCATTGGTGATACGGCATTTGAAAAATTCGTTAAAGAAGAAACAAGCGCAAAGATTGAGGTTGCCGGCAAAATCGAATCTCGTAAAAACATTACTGTAAAAGCAAAAGCGGGTAATGGAAACTACGATCAAAAAACAGGAACGTTTATTGTTGATTCAAGTAATTACGACACTAAAGTAAAGGCTGAAGTAGCGGTTTCTGGAACACTTGACGCCAGTAAAGACATCACCGTTTCTGCTGATGCCATCAACACAATTGACAATACGGGAACTGTTGATGAAAGTGGTGCCAGTATGTTCAATACCGCCAAAGTAGAGGTTTTGAACATTTTAGGAACCGTAACGCCCTTTAACTTAGATGTTGCATATGGTGGAGCTACCACAACAGCAACTGTTTCAGTTACGAAAGATGCGCTTCTTAAAGCAGAAAATGATGTATCGGTTACTGCTAATGCCGACTCTCGATTGGCTGTTGGTGCCTCAACAGCTACCTATTCCATCTTTAGTAAGTTTCATGACCCTGCTACATGGGAATTTGCGATTCCATCTACTGCGACTGTTGTAGGATTAATCGATAACACCGCTTTGATTGATATCAAGGGTTCTATCGAAACTGCAGGTGATTTAACGATTGGTTCAAAATCTAACATCACTGCAGAATTAACTGCTGATGCAGGAACAATGCAATCACCTAGTCCTTCAATTGCTTTTGTCACTGCTATCTTTAATGGTCAAGCCAAGACAAACATTGATGCCAAATCGATCACAATCAGTTCAGATTCTAGTAATTTAAGCCATGTTACCTTTTATGCGGATCAAACCAGTGACGTCACAACAACAGCAGAAACCAGTATCGAAGCAGGTGTTTACGGTGGTTTAACCTTTAACTACACTGAGCTTAATACCGATTCGATCCTCACCCTTAATACACCGATTACCAATAAGGCAGATAGCATCACGGTCCGTTCTTCGAACGTGACCTCTGCTTTAAACATGACTTCTAACGTAGGGATTGGTGCCTTTGACTTTGTAAAACGTGCTTATGATGCACTCTACACCGCTCCATTAGATTTTGTAGCCGGTTTGATGGGAAAGGTCTCTTACGGGATTGATTCGAATTTTACGGATGTCAATTTCCGCCTGGGAGCTGCGGTTGGTGTCGTTGCTGGCACTCAAGATTCAGCTTTAACCATTTACACGCCATCGACAAATACCGGAGCGGGTCTATACGCTCAAAATGGAATTGAAATTCGTTCCGAATCTTTATTAAAAGATCACCACTATTATGTTAATAATCGTGTAGAAACAATCGAGAATCTTGGAACTAAAGCTCAAGCGGGCATCTCACTTTTAGTTACGACACCAGGTGAATACAAACCTACTACCACAGACGATAGTTATGATCCACAAACCGAGCAGATAATACCTACGGTCAGTGCTACTTTAGATATTTTGGACGGTTCAACCCTTAAAGTTGACGACGGTAATCTTACGATTAGTAGCGAAGCCGTTATTTCCTGGACTCGAGTTGATGTCATGAAAAATGAGATCCTGGGAATCATAGAAGACCTCAGAGACATTTGGACAGAAAGTTCAGACGGTTCAACTGAATACCAACAATTATGGGCTGAGGTTGAAAAAGCTTGGACAACTTGTGAACAGGCTTTTGACTACATCGGAACATCCGAATCCTTTTTAGGAAATTTGTACCTTTTAGGATTTGCGATGGGAGAATTCACGACTGCTGCAAGTGAATTTTTAGAAATGACCTATACGCCGATAGTAGATACGGCCTCATCCTCTTTCGATCTACTATTTTCTTCTTTAGATTTTGCCTCTCCAGTAAGTTATGTAAATTCGTATGTCGCTAGTAGTGGAGGTAGTAGTGAGGGTGCTTATGCTGTTGCCGGTTCCGTAGGGTTTATTGCACAACAAGCCTCATCACAGCTGACCATTGGCAAAAATGTATCTCTTGAAGCTAAGGGTACCGATACACCAGCAGATGGAGAAAATGATGCCATTTTACGTGGACGAGTTCACATCGTTGGTCGAACCGAAAACGATGCGGTTGCATTAGGTGGTCATCTTAAAGACCTTGCAGGAATGACCATTCCCAACTTCCACGATGCAAACTCCATCGGTGCTACGTTCTTGTTACAAACACTTGATACGAATAATCTCGTTCGTATCCGTGAAGGCGTCACTATCAATGCGGATAATGCTGTCGTTTTATCTGCCGAAGATGGTATGTCGGTTATTGCAATTGGTGCATCCAGCAATATCTCCAAGGGTACGCTTGATGTGGATATGTTAATGGCCGTATCAATTGCCAATGCGAATAACACGATCGAACTCGATGATGAAATCGATATCAATACAAAGGACTTAACCATCACCGCCCACCGTGATGACGATTTACAAACAATCGCAGGAACTCTTCTTGTCTCGACAGGAGATACGGGAGGTTATTCGGCTGGAGCCTCTTTAGCGATCAACAGTGGCGAACTTAAAAATCAAGTTGAGCTTATCGACAACGATAAACTTCAAGATAACGAAACTAGTGTCTTAGATAAAACTGGTCGCTGGAAGGCAAGTCAAAATATTTCCGTCGTTGCTGATGCTGATGTCGCCATGAATGCGATCAGCGTTGCGGGTTCTGTAGCGGTTGCATTCGATCCTAATGACCCAACTCCGGGCGCTTTAACTAAAGCGGCCGACTGGGTCATGAAAACATTGAAAATCGATAAAGCGCTGGTTAAGGTCGATGGTCTTTTACGTTCGTTGTCTTTCTTTGAAGATTATATTGTTACCAAAGCTCACTCATACGGAACAAAGATTCATGACCATGTAGCTCATAATCAAAGTCAAAATCACGTTGATAACAATCTCTTCAATCAAAATACTAACGATCCTGGGTATGTTGATTTAACCCAAACGGGACAAAATCAAGCGAATACAGGACCAACTCAGAACGTTAATACCGGGGCAGTCCAGCAATTTTCGATCAATGCATCGGGTACTTTATCGCTTAACGACTTAGATACTACTAATGAAGTCGTCATCGACATTGCTTCCATGATCATGGATTCTAGTACGGTCAATATGGACGCCGTTATTGATAAATGGGTGGGTACTTGGGCTGGTACCGCTTCGATTACTTACATCGCCCCTCGTTCAATTGTCTCCCCTAATCATTCTGTCGGTATCGCTGGCGCAGTCGCCATTAATGCATCGGATTTCACTTCGAAAGTTTCAATAAAGAAAAGCGAAGACAGTGAATCCACTGGTTTAGTCATACAAAATACTGCATCTGACAATAAGTATGCGGGCACTAATGTTGCA
>JAFTYR010000022.1 GCA_017461315.1 Burkholderiaceae bacterium
AAAACCTTTGAGCCAAGGGATTAGTACGATATTGATAATTTCGTGTAAACTAAACTAGTTTTGTTGCACAGTTAGCTCAGTGGTAGAGCACTGCCTTCACACGGCAGGGGTCACAAGTTCGAACCTTGTACTGTGCACCAGAGTTGATCCACGCTATGGGCGTGAGATTTTTTATCCGAATTATTTGAACTGGTATGGAATTCTAAGCTACTAAGGAGACAGGTTCCATCCTAGGTGAGAAATGTCATAGATCTTTCCACAGTCTCTAAAATCATATCCCTCCAGAGAAGAAGCTTTTTCTAACCAACCATTTTCATTGAGAATTTGGATAAATTTTTTAGTTTCTTCTTTTTTTAAAAAAGTATCTCTTGTGGCGAAATAGTAGATTTCCTTTACCATAGGAACAAAATCTAGATTCATGTGACTCGCAATGGATTGAACACAAAGGCCTGCATCAGCTTTACCCGAAGCTACAGAAGCAGCGACTAAGGCATGAGAATTAACTGTATTTTCATATCCATTAATGTCTTTAGATGTTAATCCTGACGTAGTCATCAATTCATCGCAAAGTACTCTTGTTCCACTACCTTCGTTTCGGTTTATAAATATTGCTTTTTTTAGAGATAAATCTAAAAAAGAGTGTAGAGACAGCGGATTTCCACGAGCAACGGCCATACCTTGAATACGAGTGGCAAACCCAATTAGTTTTATATCTTTAGACAGATAGGTTGAGAATGTTTTTGCTGCCTTTGAAGATGAGGTTGCACCTAGTGGAAAGTTAAATCCGGCAATGTGACATTTGTTATCCTGTAAATCCTTTAAACCTTGTAAAGAAGAGTTGAAACTTAATTCAAGATAAAGCTTGTTTTGGATCGCATCATCACGAAATAATCGTACAGCCTCATCAGAGCAGCCACGCAGAGAAATTATTTTTGCTTCTGTATCAATTGCTTTTGCATAAGCCTGTTCAATGCCGGCGCGTAGTTCTGCAATTTGAGTTGCATATTTAGCTTGAACTTCTTTTTCTGCCCATAAAAGACGATTTCCAAAAGCAGATAATTCACATGCTTTGCCACGTTCTCTTATTAAAAGAGGTTCTTTAAATTCATTCTCCCAGCGATTAATTTCATTCCATAAATGACGATATGAAATTCCAATTTCTTTAGCGACTGCGTTTAAAGATCCCAGTGTGTGAACCAAATCTAAAATCGTAATTAATTCATTGTGAATAAAGTGATTTGTAAGTTTCGAATCTTGGCTAAAGGTATAACTGAGAACAATATTTCTGGACATGGTCTATTCCTGTACTTCTCATGATGATTGTAGAGTAATAACCATTTTTTTATAAGTGATGTGTTAAATAATTCTATACTTCATACTATAAGATATGAAATTTATTTCATATCTTATAGTAAAAAATATGATATAAATAGCCTATAAGATATTTATTACATCCTTTAAGGAGATATCATGGAAATGAGCAAAGTATTTTTTTCTCGTAGAAACTTGCTTAAAGGTTCAGTCGCCGCAACACTGACAACCGGTGTTGGAGGTTTGTCTTCAGTAGCTACCGCTGCAGAAGAGCCAAAAATTCGTCCTCTTACCGGAAAGATGACTTATGAAGAAGTTAGAAATCGTGCTCGCGAAATGATGATGCCACGATGTTATGTGTGCCCAGAATGTAATGGTCGAGGTCCTTGTGTTGGTCAGGTACCTGGATTTGGTGGTATGGGTGCGAGCCGTGGCTTCCAAGCTAATTATGATTCCTTAGCCGCTGTGCAATTAAATTCTCGTGTGATTCACGGTGTGCATGTTCCTGATACTAGTATTGATTTTTTTGGAACAAGAATATCAGTTCCTGTGGTAGCTGCTCCAACCGGAGGTACGACCTATAACATGGGTGGGAAACTTACAGAGGCAGAATTCGTAACAGCAATTTGTGGTGGGTGTAGTAAAGCAGGAACGCTTGGTGCTGTAGCTGATGGCATTGGTGATCCGATCGATGTTTTCGAAAAGCGCCTTGATACCCTTAAATCTCTTGGGTTTAAAGCTATTGTAGGTTTAAAACCACGTCTTCAAAAAGATATCATTGAAAGAATGCGATTGGCTGAAAAAGCGGGTGTCGTAGCTTTAACGATTGATTTGGATAGTGCGGGACGAGCTGCTCGAGCTACAAAAGGACAAACCGTTGAACCAAAAACTTTAGAACAGCTCAAAGAATTGGTGAAGGCTACACATTTACCTTTACTCTTTAAAGGTATTATGACTCCAGATGAAGCCGAACTTTGTGTTCAATCGGGTGCCGCAGGTATCGTGGTCTCTAATCACGGTGGAAGAACACTTGCGGATACCCCGGGAACCGCATCTGTTTTGCCTCGTATTGCTGATAAGGTGAATGGTCGTTGTTACATTATGGTTGATGGAACTTTGGCACGAGGTACAGATATCGAAAAATACTTGGCTTTAGGTGCTCAATGTACTCTTGCGGGCCGTCATTTTGTGCGTGCAGCACACGGTGGATTAGCAGATGGCGTTGCACTTTTTGCCAATCGATTGAGAAATGAACTTGCCGTTGCAATGGTATTAACGGGCGCTCAGACGATTAAAGATATTAATCGAACCATGATCACAATCCCTCAATCTTCATGCTAAGAGGAGTTGTCATGAAAAGAAAATGGTTCCTTTTAGTATTGGGGTTATTAGGTTATACCGTGAGTTGCTTTGCGGCTACGACGGTAGCTCCAATCCATCAGGCTAAAGGTATGCAATGTGAGGTTTGTCATACGGTTATGCCTAAAGCGGACTACAACAAATGTTTGATGTGTCACGGAGGTAAAGAAAAACTAGCGAAAAGCAATTCTCAGCATTCAATACTCAACTCAAAAGAATCTGTACCTTGCTCTGTGTGCCATAAAGGTCATCAAAGATAATAGATGGTTATAAAATAAATGCACAAAATGGATATTCCACTTTGTGCATTTATTCAGAGATAGATCAGAGGTAGGCTTAAATTAAGTTACTTCCACCCATACCATTCTTTTGCAGTATCCCAAGCAACACCGTGGAGTTTTTCTCGAACAGCAGGATCAATTGGTTTTTCACAACCTCCTGCAAATCCTTTAGCTTCAATTGGATTACGTTTGTAAATTGAGGCATAAATCGTAGATGCCATCAAATAAGAGCCAATCGCCGTAGGATGAGTGTTATCTGGCATGATCAACTTAAGATCAGGATATAGTTTTTCAACTCGTTGAAATGCTAAACCAACCGGAATCACCATCATTTTGTTATCGTTAGCTATCTTGGTAACACCGTTTTGAACCACTTCAAATGCAGGTGCATTTTTCTTCTTTTGGGTCCAAGTCATGATCATGGCAGGTTCTCCACCACTTGCACGAATTGCATCTGCATGAATCTTCACATAGTGAGCATCACGTAATTGATCATCCTGACCTCGGTTACTTCCCTGCATGATAACAAGGTCATATTTTTCCCGTTTCTTGATTTCTTTTTTGAGCAAATCTTCAGAAAGAGTACCGTATTTAGGGTTGTGAGCAATGCTTTGAGCATTGTCTAAGTATTCTTCTATTGGATATTGACTTAAATTACCTCGACCAATCGTGGCAATGCGAGTTTTAATTTTAGGATTAACCACTTCACGAATTAAACCGGCAAGATAACCATTAAGACCACAGTTGTAGTACATGTAAGAATTACCCACAACGAGGATGGCTTTGGGTTGAAAGTTAAGCTCTTTAACTAATGGGGATTCTGTAGCAGAAAGAGAAGGTGTTATGAAAGCGGAAGACAATATAACGCTTAACGGGATTTTTTCATCAAAAAAAGATCCTCACTAATGAAGAGCTATCAGTGAGGATCTAATCGGTCGTCTTAGATTACATATTGACGAGTAGATTTGTTACGAAGAACACAACAAAACCAACACAAAGTGGTAACCAGGTA
>JAFTYR010000023.1 GCA_017461315.1 Burkholderiaceae bacterium
GAAATCAAAGAAGCGATGAACGATTATTACCGCATCGACTTTACGTTGGAAGAAATTCGCGCCAATTACCGCTTTGACGGATCGTGTCAAGGCACGGTACCCTACGCTTTAGAAGCGTTCTATGAATCGATCTCGTTTGAAGATGCTATTCGCAATGCCATCTCGATCGGTGGCGATAGTGACACGTTGGGTGCAATCACAGGATCGATTGCCGAAGCTTTTTATGGGATACCGGAAGAAATGATTAAGGCGGCCAATCGGTATTTAGGGTTTAAGGAAACCGTGAAATATCCGAGTTAACTGCTTAGAGAAAGTCTCCTGAGGAAATAACTCTTTAACTCTTCGGAGACTTCTCTCAGATTTCTTTGATTTTTCTCATCCTGACAATCAAATTTTCGATAAGAACATTGGTGTCGAGAAAAAAGTATTGACTTGAGAGCTGCCATAATCAATCTCATTAATGCCGATTCGACAGCGTCCTTCTAAATCGATCTCAGTATGATTTGCTAAAGCAAATTCAAACTTAGTATTTTCGAAACGAAACAGTATTCACCGATATCGGAACAAAGGCCTAAATCGACAACGTAACTGAAACAGTACTACCGTTTTTAGAAAAAATTACCTTTCCCAATAAATAACGACATAAGAACAACTTAAATAGACACACTCTCTGCATATTTCTTGAGTAAACAACTACAGGTATTTTTTCTGAAAAAATTTCTCACATCAGATTTTTTATCTTCTCACTACTTACGTAGAAAATTCTGGATTAGATTAGATCCTTGCTGAAGAAGTTCAGTATTACCACCAAAGACATTACTCGATAATAGTGTAGATGAACGTTTTTTAAGTTCATCTTCAATCATTAATGACACTAATCCTCCGACGGTCGCTTTGATTCCAGTTTTTGGTTCATGTAGCGCTACCTTCGCCACCTCCTTTGAACACTTAGTTCCAATAATCCGCGTCAGAGTTTTCTTAGCTTCTGACTCAACCGACTTTACTTTTGCATCAGGGATCACGGCCACTTGTCGAGCCGCTTTTGTTTTACTTAATTCAACATAGGTCCATTGTATGACGAGTGATTTATCTGATGACGTCATATTTTTATAAATACAACGACTTAAATCATCAGAATACGTTCCAGCACTCACAGTCGCCGAAAAACCTAAAAAAGCAAAAGTCATACATAAAAGGTGCTTTTTCACTCTATTTACCTCAGAGAATAAATCAAAAGTTAAACCACAATATAAAACAAGAACCACCTACAAAGATCGATCGATTTATTTTAATATTAGAGATATGAGGGGTATCTATAATGCAGTTTTAATACCTGTTATGGATGTTCTTTTGAATCATTTAATAACATTATGCTAACCTATACGATATAGCATTCTTCTTAAGGATGAGCATACAATGACCATACAAACAAAAAAAGAATGGATCACACAATTAGTAGAATTAGCTAAGAAAATCGGTTATCAAAATCCCTGGGCAGTCGCTGTAGTAGGCTATGATGCACTACGCATGAAGATCGAAGGACCTCTTTATAAATCGGGAGATCAATGGTATGCATCCCACGCAGACGATCCTTACGGCATGTTAGATACATTAGTTGTTCCTGATGATCTATGTTTAAGAGAATTTTTAACTGAATTCTTTAACTCCTTACAAAATAAGGGGGGTGAAAATTTTTGGGTAATACCAACTACTCAGGTATCTGATGTTGTTAAGTTTTTAGTAAGTCACCCAAGATTCCGCTCTAACCTCCTAGATATGGTTGATGAGAATCCATGGGATAAGCCAAGTATTGATTTTGAAAATATGATTGTTGATGCAACCAATCAATTTTTAAGCAATCAACCGATTCAAGTTGTATTTCAGTATCGTGATGTTGATACAGGTGTTGTCATTCATCAAATTACCTTAAACGAAAAAGATTTTTGGTATTTTGTCGATGAGCAACAAATGAAAATTGCGGATCGTCGCTGGTAATTGGTGTAACTATGTCTTCTCGCTTCGGTAAAATCTGTCGGTCGATTTCTCTAGCTACTCTTTTAGCAGTACCAGGTTTATCGCATGCAACGTATGAACTTTCCAATTTAGAGAAACTTTTAGTTCATGCCTTAGCTTGGGAACAGATGGATAGCTTTCTAAAAACCGGATCTTCTCCGTTTTTTGAAAATCCGACGATTTATTACCGAACGGGACGAGATTTAGAAAAAGAATTCACAGATAATCCCGAAAAAACAGTCAGTAGTCTTAAAAAAGTTGGTGTTGTGATTGAAGGCGATATTACCCGTATCGATAAAACGGATAATAATCCTTTGCTAATTTTACAAAAGAAAAACGTCTCAATTTCCTTACAACTTTCTAAAAAAGCAGATCCTGCTGAGCTGAAATTTAACGCCCTTCCCGGACGTCGATACCCGTTTTATTGTCAATTCCAAAGTAAATCTAGAAAAGTTCTCCGTTTTAACGAGTGTTATCCTTTAGCTCAATACCTTTCTGAAAAAAAATCTTCTTTCGAAAAGGCGATTCATACTTATTTACAGGGACAAAAAACCACGGATCCCAATATGCCAAACTACGCAATGATTGCGTATATGGCAGTAGTTTTAGCTCCTGTCCTACCAGAAGATTCCGTTTGCCGATCTCTAGCTAATGAATCTGCAACCTGGACGAGTACAGATATTCGAATCTGCAGTGCTGAGACTCAAGAAGTTTGGTCCGAAGTTGCAAACAGTGAGCGTTTTTCGAAGGCTATGGATATCGCAGAAGATAAGTTAAAAGCCTCTTCTGTCGATACATCGATACTTGCAAAAGCTTTAACCGCTCAGGACTGATCGGCCCATAGCTGTTCATTTATCAAGCTCCCCGTTTTAGTCACTTTGTCTAGAGTGCTTCCATGTGATGTTTGTACTATGCCTACATGACTAAAAATTTACATCAGTGGAAAGAAAAACAATGAATTCAAAAAATCATATTGAAGAAGCTCTAGAGGCACTTCGTCAGGGAAGAATTGTATTGATTACGGATGATATCAACCGTGAAAATGAAGGAGATCTAATATGCTCAGCTGAGTATGCAACTCCCGGTAACGTTAATTTTATGGCTACTTGGGGACGAGGTCTTATATGCATGCCTATGGCCGAAGAATTGACTACTCGGTTAAACCTTCAACCCATGGTTAAACACAATAGCGATAATCATGAAACCGCTTTTATGGTTTCGATTGATCACGTTCAAACAACTACTGGAATTTCTGCTTTTGATCGTTCCCTTACCGCCTTAAAGTGTGTTGAGGAAAACGCAAAACCACAAGACTTTAGACGTCCTGGTCACCTATTCCCTCTCAAAGCTAAAAAAGGAGGTGTTCTAGTTCGAAATGGACATACGGAAGCCACAGTCGATCTATGTGTTTTGGCTGGCTTAAAACCATGTGGTCTGTGTTGTGAAATTATGGCTGATGATGGCACGATGATGAAAGGAGAAGAATTACAACGTTTCGCAATAAAACACAATTTACCCATCGTCACAATTGCTTCATTGCAACAATACCGACGTGAAAAAAATCTCTAACCTTTTGGTTCATTCAAACCTAAGGTTAAAGATTTTTAAAGTAATACCCTATAAGTTCATACAGGGTATTTGTCTTTATAGGTAATTACTTGGATGCTTTAATTGCGTTAGCGGCATTCAACCCGGCATGGCGTCCTGAATAAGCAGAGAAGCCAAAGGCATATCCAGAAGACCAAGTCGTATAAGTAGCACCAACATAACCACTTAAGTCAACACCTGCTGCGTACAGATTCTTAATCGGATTACCTGCTTTATCAAGAACTTCAAAGTTACGGTTTACAAGCAAGCCACCAATCGAAGTAAAGTTCAGAGCACGTAACTTAACTGCATAAAGCTTTGTCGGATCCAATTTACGTAAGTAACGAGATTTCTTGAAAAATTGACCGTCAAATCCCTGATCACATGCCTGGTTATAAGTTTCAAAAGCTTTCTTCAAATTACCGACTGGAAGAGAAGTTTTCTTAGCCAATTCTTCGATAGAAGATGCCTTAACCACGTGGTCTGCTCCCTTTGCAATGTTTTCGGCAATTTCATTGCGAAGATTCTTTAATTTAGCACCTACAGGAACAATGACTCCGACACCAGAATCAACGCCTTGATTTTCCATAAATTGGATTTGCTTTTCATCAAAAATAGTCCATCCAAATGAACCTTGTTGACGATAGATTGAATTACCAGCCTGACTGAATGAGAAGGCAACTTCTTCATTATCAAAGCGTTCACCCTTCGCGTTAACCCAAAGAGCTGATGGTTGCCATGATGCGGTCAACATATCACCAATCGTTACACGGTTATTTTTATCTGCTGTACCATAAGTTCCGACGTAGGATACTTGCCCCATCGCCGCGCCCTTATCTACAGCCATTTGAATACCATCTCCCGTTTTGTTGATCGGTGCGCATGAAACCCACTTCTGTGGATCTCTGTGAGACCAAGCTTGAACCTTTTCAGCACTATCAGCAAAACCACCCGTTGCGATAATGACCTTCTTAGCATTAATTGTGTAAGTGTCTTTGGTTCGAGTATTAATCGCCTTAACCCCAACAACCTCACCCTTCTTGTTAGCAATCAGTTCAGTTGCAGGTGTTTGAACCATTGTTTTGACACCTAATTTGTCAGCATGATCTTTTAAGGCATTCACCAGGGCTGCGCCATGATTCGTTGTAACCCCTTTCGAGTTGGTATAAGGTGCAATGACATGCCATGTAGCTTCTTCCCAAGGAGTCATTCGAACCACTTCAAATTTGATATCATGCTTGGCCAGCCATTCGAGATTTTCAGCACATCCCCAAACAAAATCACGAACTTGCTGAGCATTGGGTTCGTGCATATGGCGTTCCATAATCCCTTCAAAAGCCTTTTCACGGGTTAATGTATCGCTACGTAATCGATTCCATTCCGATTCAACCCCAAAAAGACCTTCTGCAAAAGCAGTACCGCCACCAATAAAGGGATTTTTTTCAAGTGTAATGACCTTAGCACCAGCCTCTGCAGCTTGTACCGTTGCACTCAATCCTGCTGAGCCTGTACCAATAACGACAACATCAGTATTTAAAACATGTTCAGCCGCTCCCACTGAACCAAAAGCCAGTGACACAGCAACCGCAACTAAGGATTTAGAAATAAGTTTCATCGCACAGTTCTCCTTATTGAGAAATTTTAAAAATTCTATTCGTTAAGGAGTTTTTTCAATGTTCAGTACTTAACGTATCAACTAATCAAATACGAGTATGCTTCAATCTATTATTAGTGAATCTGTTTCAGTGTTAAATAGTATCTGGATTTAATGTTTTTAAGGAAGTTACATCATGCGTCAAATTCTTTATGGAGAACACTGGATCCACCCTGAGGAACCTCAAGAAATTCGAGATATTTTCATTCGCAAAGGGAAATTCACTAAATTCAGATCCGGAACAAAACTACTTCATGGTGGTCCTAGTGGTCAAATTACTCTTATCACGAAAGGAATTTGTCTTTATCGTTTTGAAGATTGGCAGGATCGAACCCATATTTTCAGTTTAATTGTTCCTAATCGAGTTGCCGGAGACATTGATGCAGCATGTTGCAATGTCGCTAATGTGGACGCTGTCGCTATGTGTAGCTGTGAAGGTTATGTTTTGCCTTACGATGTGTGGCACCGAGAAATTTACTCTGATTTACATTTATTACAACAATTCACCGCCAATGTAATTAAGAAGCAAGAATGTCATATTGAGGCCCTACTAGCCTGCTTTACGATGGAAATTGATATGCGCTTGCGCTCTTTTTTCCGTGCATTCATTCAGGCTTATGCCCCTTTAAAAACCGACGACTGGAACAAAATTCCAATTCGACTAAGCACCACTCTCATTGCTGAAATTATTTCCGCTAGTCGAACTTCAGTTTCTTTGATATTGTCTAAGTGGAGTCGAGAAGGACTTTTGTGCAAAAAAGGGAATGCCCTTTATATACACGGGGGGGCATTCCATGATTTATCTGATTGGTGGATTTAATCTGAGTTTTTTACCTTCTCAAAGGTAGTTGCTACAGCAATTAATGCGGGATTATCTTGGGGTAAGTTAAAAAGAGATTTTCCTTCAAGATCATAAGTTTCAACGGTCTTATCGTAAGGAACAAAACCTAAAACATCCACACCAACCTCTTTTGCAAACTGCATTAATGAAGTTACGTCCGACTGTGTACGATTAAAAACGACCCCAACCTTTTTACAAGAAGGGATTAAGCCGTTATCTAAAAGTCCTTTAATATGTCTAACGGTCTTCATTCCTCTTAGTGAGGTATCTGTCACTAAAATCAAGGTATCAATCGTACTGACTACTTGACGATTAATCTGTTCAACACCAGCCTCTCCATCTATCAAAATAGTATCGAAGACACCTGAAACTTCATTTAATGCATCTTTAAGTAGATCATTGACTGAGCAGAAACAACCAACCCCATCCATTCTTCCCATGGCTAAAAAGGCATAGCGATCTGTTTCCTCTAAAGCTTGAGCAACAAGATAATCAATGCGATCAGCCATTAGTTTGAGATCTTCTCGAGATCCAGTCGATGCGGTTTGTATGATCTCATCTCGAACAGAACCTATGGTTTTTTCTGTTGTACGTTCTAATGCATAATTCAATCCCAAAGCTGGATCTGCATCGACTACTAGAAGACGATTATTTTTTCGATCTGCTAATACCCGAGTCAACATTGCGGTATAAGCTGTCTTTCCAACACCGCCTTTACCACAAACAGCAATGATTTGTTTGGTTGTCATTTACTCTATTCCTTTTTGATTCACTTTCCGAGTAACTTGGACAATTCTTTCCATCTTTCTCACATTTGCACAAAGCTTTTTATCAGAACATTGTCCACAATGTCCTAAAACATGGCAATCCTTAAAACTATAGCCTCTCGATTCCCAAACACGAGATTTAAGAAGTTCTAAATATTGAGTTTGTTTTTGCACTAAATCCGATAAAAGATTGAATTCATTTGATGCTCCTGAAATAAAAAGAATCTGACAACTTTTTATTTCTGGAAACTCCTGGTGTAACCGAGATAGAAAAATGGACCCCCATTTTTGAAATGTAAGACCTTCTGCAAAAGTGTCCTGGCTGATTCGGCACCAAATCTCTGAATCACAACCTTTTAACATAAGGCCCTTAATTTGCAGGAGGCGCTTTATATTCTGAGATAGGATATAAAACAGTTCATCGTTAATTTGATTACCTAGAAAACGAATCACAACACCAAAGTTAATTTGTTGATTCTGCAAATCAGGAAGATTCTGGCCTATCAAACGAATTTCATCAGAATTAACCTCTTCTGCACTATATAAAGACAGTAGTGCAGAAGAAGCATTTTTCCCACCTAATTCAACGGATGTATTCGACTGCAAAACAAAATTAGACTTTGCTTCGTATCGATCGATGTTCTCAATTGGTAACGCTGTGAGCAAAGAAGACGCATCGAATAGTTTCGAAACGTTTAAGAAAAAATCCGATACGCTTTCCATAGCTTATTCTCCTTTTGCGTGTTCCCAAGCAAAAAGAGCCGCACCCAACGCACCCATCACTTGAGGATTTTCCGGTAGTTGAGCTAATGAAAGACGAAGTCTTTTTTGTAAAGCCTTGCGTAAGGCTTCATTATTGGCACAACCACCAGTTAACACAACATCTTCTTCAATACCAACCTTAAAGGCCATTCCATGAATACGACGAGCGATTGACTCGTGAATCCCCGCTGCGATATCAGCAAGCGGAACATTATTATTAATCAACGTAATGACTTCTGACTCAGCAAAAACACTACATTGTTTAGAGATTTGTCTTGGTGAATTTGATTTAAGAGCTTCAGAAGCCAATTCATCTAAATTCACATCAAGAACACGAGCCATCACCTCAAAAAAACGCCCTGTACCGGCCGAACACTTATCATTCATTTGGAATTCTAAAACCCGTCCGGTATCGTCAACTGAAATAACCTTACAGTCCTGACCACCAATATCAATAATGGTTCGAGTTTGAGGATGCAAGTAACAAGCGCCTTTGGCATGACATGAAATTTCTGAAATTTCATCATCAATGCCTTCAACGTTACTTCGACCATATCCGGTTGAAACGAAACGACACTGTTGTAATACTGCATCCGTTAACTCAACATTCATTGATTTAAAGGCTTCTGATAAGGCATGTTCTAACGTTCTCTGAGGGCCTCGGGCAGAACGAACAATCGACTGTCCAAGAATCCGTTTTTCTTCATCAAGAATGACAACTTTGCCAGTTGTACTACCTAAATCACAACCAATGAAATACACAAAAATCCCCTATCTCTTGTTACGTTTATAACCATTAGTACTCAAGAAATTAGAAATATCATTCTGAACCTTCTCCATTGGAGTGTAACGTTCATCAAACAAACTCGTTGTTAGGGTCAGAAGGGGAACGCGACGGTCGCGACATACTTTCTTCATAAACTGAGTAACGCCAGATTGGTCTTTGTGTCCCATATGGCCAGAGAACAACACGGCATCAATATTGAAGTCTTGAAGTGCTTGAGACAAATCATCAACCATCACATCGACCCATCCTCTTCCCTGTCGAATCATTGGAACTTCTGCGACAGAGCGTCTAGCCAAACCAATGAGCATCGATTCTTCAGTTGAACAATCAATTTCTTCATATGGTGTTAACTGTTGGAAGGAACTGACAACTACTGCATTCCATTCTTCTGCAAGCCATTGACCTAATTTATCACCCCAAAGAGGATTTAAGTCTGGCCAGAATAAACGAACCTGTTCATTCATCACAGGACCTATGCCTTTGCTGACATTATCTTTACAAACATCTCGTACAGCACTCATCACAGCAGTAGCTCTCGGATCACCAGCAGGAAGATGTTGCGTCAACGCCCAGAAAGCATCACCCACAGCAAATGAAGGCATTGGACAAGGAGAAGCCGCCATGTACTCATTCACTTCTTTCCAAATAGCGTATTGGCGATTGGTTTCTTCAACAACTGCCTTGACCTTTTCAAATTCGTACTTAGCTCCAGTACTCTTTTCAATAAAAGCAATCATTTCCTTGTACTGACGAGCTACATACTCAAAATCTTTATCTGTATGTCCATAACTTGGATCAATACAATAAACAGGCACACCCTTTAGATGATCTAACTGTGTAAAAGCCTGATGTAACATCAATTGACCATCACAAGGCTCTGCCATCGCAACAAAGCAGTCCGGTCTTGGATGTAGACGTTTTTCCATGGAATACACCGCATAACGGACAAGCGAACAAATCTTGTCATCTAGGTTATAGCGATCACACTCTTTGGCATCAGCATAATCCGTCAACCCAAGATGGAACATCAAGTCAAAAACAGGGTTGTAATAAACAATTCCCATACCCGCTAGGATTTCTTGGCAGTTTCCATACCAAGTACACATCAAAGGCTTATGGTTTTGTGCGTGATCCAGCACCTTTTCTGAATGTTCCTTCATTAAGCCAACAACAGCTTCTTGTACAGGGTTTCTTTTTTCTGCGGGAAGAGTAGAGAAAAACTGTAATACTCCAGCAAGTCGATCAATATATTCTTGCGTTCTTTCGAGTCCGGTTACATATTCTGTCATTTTCTTTCCTCTTAACAATCTTGTTTTCCGGCACGGATACTTTCAACAAAAGCTTGTACACGTGTACGAAGCTGTCCTTCTCCTTCTGGGGTGTAATCCATTTCTAGTTCCAGAACAGGGACATTTTGTTTATTAAAGTAGGATCTCAAAATAAATTGTTCGAAAGCCCATATATCACACATGAAAAGTCGTGCTGTCACCACGCCATCGACCTTGTAATCCTTAACTAATTGACCTGCTCTTTCCAAACGAGCTTCTTGAGTCATCATTTGACGGGTCGCAGCCGGTTTTTCCTCGAAGTAATAATCGATAATCGCCTCAAGTGGATCGCCTTCTTCACGAATTAATTCAGCACAGGCTCGAGAACCGAAACCAGTATTATCAACGACAATTGTGCCACCTTGACTTTCTAAAAGTTCAAAGGAATCTTTGTTATCAATGTGACCACCGGCATACATCAGACGAATCTTTGGAGTAAAGACTTCTTGGTTAGTTTTCAATTCTGCAATGAGCTTTTCAAGAATTTCTGCGTATGTTTCACGAGGCATAGAGACCGCAGCAAGCATAACCATCAAAAGTTCAGTACCAGTCAGATATACACTCTCACCTTGTTGCATTGCATAGAGCTCTTGCTGTAGGCAACGAACTTTATTATGAAGCTTAATCGCAGAGGCAAGTCTCTCCGAAGTAATTTCTACACCGAACCGATCTTCAGTAGCTTTGATGAATTTTTTAATTTCATCAATATAAAACTCCTTAGCTAACTTACCTGGCTTCTTAGGTACATAAAGGAAGTGATATACCGGATTATCGGGTAATAGCTTCCAATTGTCATAGATACGACGCGAATGATCACAAGCATTGTAAAAAACAGCACCATCTAAGAAATCATAACGACCATCAAGGATCTGATTAAAAGTGTGGCGTGTGTAGTTACAGGTCAACTGTCTAAAATATGCATCAGCAAACTCAGTTCCTTCTGAACCAGTACCACGAAGATAAATTGGAACACAGCCCGCCGCTGTCAGAATCTCTTCAGGTAACTCTTGATACATGAAGCCGACAATTTTTCGGCCATCCTCTTTTGCTTTTTGAATTTCCGGATTATATAGACTTGTCGCAGCACTCATCAGTGCATCAAGCCAGACTAGTTTTTTTGTTCTAACCATCTGTTTCTCCTTGTTATTTAGGGTAGGCATAACGAAGGCGCTTTCCTAACCTCGATGGTAATTTATGAGGTTCAAACAGACTGTTAAGCACACGACAGAATCGAAGGCAAAATTTACATCCGCCTTATTGTTGTAAATATACGACATGATCAAAATCGCTTGTTATATCTGTTAGACACTTAACAGGTTCAGTTCACTCTGATTGATAGGCTTATGGCATAGAAGTATTTCCTATCAAGGAGAAAATAATGAAAAAACAATTGGTTGCTCTAGCCTGTTTAGCCGCTATGACATCGTTTGCTTCTGCAGCACAAGTTGAAGTTTACGGTAATGTGGACATGTACGTTGCCGCTAATAACACTCAAGGTGAATGGAAAACTGCAATCCAAAGTGGTGGATTAACCGCTTCTCATTTTGGATTCAGAGGAACTGAAGATTTAGGTAACGGCACTCAGGTATTTTTCAATCTTGATCAGGCCTTTACTGCTGACGACGGGGCTAAAACTTTCGGTAATGAAGGCAGATCTTTTAGCCGTGAAGCAACTTTAGGTATTCGTGGTAAATATGGTCAATTATCCGTTGGTCGTCAATACACACCACATTTCCTCGTTTTTGCTATTTATGATCCAACTGAATTAAGTTTGGGTTCCTCTGACTCACCTTACTTCTTCCCAGGACCTGCTGCTGTGACCGGTTCTGATGGTAACTTAGTTCGATCCGATAACTCTATTCAGTACGTTTTACCAACTCCAATTGGCCTTACAAACTTTTTCTATGTCGCTTTAGGCGAACATAAGAATGCTGATGGAGTACAAGACTCAAATAGACGAGGTAATATCTACAACTACGCAGCTAAATTTGACTACGGTAAATTCTCTGCTATGGGTAGCTATTTATGGCGAAACGTCTGCTTAACTGCAGATAAAAATAGTTCGTTTAACAATCGTTACTTGAACTTTGCCGTAAGCTACGACTTTGATGTTACAAAACCAGTTATTCAATTTACAAAGAAATTCTCGAATAACGAGCTTGCGTCCAATGAATTTTGGATGTTACAAGTCGGCACAGCAACCCCTGTTGCAGGCGGTAAACTGTCTGTTTCCGGTTCTTATATGAAGAATCAAACAGCCAAAGAAGCCGATGCTTGGTCGTTGGGTTCAAAGTAC
>JAFTYR010000024.1 GCA_017461315.1 Burkholderiaceae bacterium
GGTCTTTCCTAACGGAATCTCCTCGCAATATGATGACTGAAGGTGGAATTTGGCCTTGTATTGTAGGTACCTTCCTATTGGCCTTTGGTGCTATGTGTATTGCCTTACCTTTTGGAGTAGGTTGTGCCATTTGGCTTCATGAGTATGCTAAAGACGGTGTTTTGAAAAATACAATCCGATTAGCAGTAGCGAATCTTGCTGGCGTTCCTTCAATCGTCTTTGGTTTATTTGGTTTAGCTTTTTTCGTGACCCTTTGTGGTTTTGGAATTAGTGTTCTGTCTGGTATTTTGACATTAGCCGTTTTAACACTTCCAATTATCATCAATACCGTTGAAGAAACCCTTTCTCAGGTGCCGAATGCTTGGCGTGAATCTTCTTATGCGTTAGGGGCATCTAAGAGTCAGACGATTTTCCGTGTAGTGCTTCCCGCTGCGCTCCCTGGTCTATTAACCGGTGCTATTTTGGCCTTAGCCAGAGCTGCGGGAGAAACCAGTGCCATTATGTTTACCGCAGCGGTGATTTCAACGCCACATCTCCCAGACTCAGTATTCTCTGCTGTGATGTCGTTGCCTTATCACGTTTATGTATTGACAACGACTGGAACGGCTCCAGAGGTTGCTGTTCCAATTCAATGTGGTACTGCATTTGTTCTACTTGTTTTAGTGTTAGGTATGAATCTTTGGGCCATTATTGTTCGAGAGAAAATTGCTAAAAATTTAAAACACTAACGAAAATTTATTAACAGGAAAGGCCCCGAAAGAACTTCCTTCGGAGCCTTTTTAATCAAAAAGTGTATGTTTAATTACTTTTATATTTAGCAATCACCTGTGATGCTTTTTGATAGTTTGCCAGCGTTTCAACATTGAACAATTCTTGAGCTTCTTCTTCGGTAAAGATACCTTCCGAAATACAAGCTTCGGCACACGTCAAATTGTTTTCTTGTGCATAAGCGAGGACTTTCTGAGCAACTTCCTTACCCCGAACCATCTCAACAACGGCTACTAAAGCTAAAGATTTTTCGGCTTGTTGACGGGCACGATCTGGGAATGCTGTTAAACCACTGATGACTTTATTACCCAAAACCTTCATGCCTCGAGCGAGTACATCCGCTGAGTCCATTATCGCCTTGATTGGTAATGTAGAAATTGAGCCGATTCCTAATAGACCACTCTGTACTCCCATCGTGACAGAAAGTTGGTTGGCAGAAACATAATCGGCTAGTGTAGCAGCCATTTCAGCCACGGTTGGATTAATTTTGCCAGGCATAATCGAAGAACCGGGGGCGACAGCAGGGAACGCGGTTTCTCGAATACCACAACGTGGTCCGGAGCTCAAAAGAATTAAATCGCGAGCGATATGCCAATAAAGTACCCCCAAGGACTGAATGTGTGCATGAGCTAAGACTAATTTATCAGCATTACCTAATGCTTCGATCGTATTGACTTCTAAAACGAGTTTTCGTCCAAGATTTGTGGCTAAAACGTCATTAGCAACGTGAGCAAAACGGTTATCAATGCCTAAGCCTGTACCCAATTCACCGGCACCGAAGAAAGAAGTGGTCCATTCCTTTTGTTCGGAAACGATGCGGGCCATAATACGACGTACCCCTTGAGCCCAAGCATTGAATTCTGCACCAAGTTTTGTTGGGACACTATCTCGAATACTGATTCGACCAGTTTTGACGACATCTTTGAATTCTGTTGCCTTCTTTTCTAAAAGATTAGCGAACCATTCTGCCGATTCAAGTAATTTAGCTAATTCGTTGTAAACGACAATACTGCGTGCGGTAGCACACGTATCAGCTACAGCTTGTGAGCGATTAACATCATCAATCGTGATTGTGGTGTGACCTGAAAGTTCTGAAGCACGTTTAGCGACTACTTCGGCCACAACCGCATTAATTGGAGCTCCATTACTGCGGTAAATTGAAATAGGAAAATTACCATTGAGCTTCCCATCAATTATTTCCTGGCAGGCCGTTACGATGGCTTTTGCTTTTTCTGTATCGAGTAGACCAATTTGTTCATTAGCTAAAGCAGATGCCTTTTTTACTTGTGCAACAGCACTAATCCATGAACGATAATCTTCTAGTGTGCGTCCAGTTACTCCCAAGAGCTTTTGGAATGTAGTTGATATTGATCCTTGATAGCCTCTTAAGGAGGCATCACAACAAGTTTGTGTTTGACAGGTCATGAGAAATCCTCCTATTAAGAAACCTTCTTAAGCGTCTTATACTTTTCAAACATGGCTACCATTGCATGGCGGTCCGTTAATTTCTTAACGTTGAAAAGTTCTTCAGCAACATCTTCGGGCAAGATGTTTTCTTTGAGCGTAGCTTCTTTGCAGGAAATATTCTCAGCTAAAGCTAATTTAGCGATCTTCACGCCTGTTGGGTACCCGTAAAGAGAACTAACCATTGTTGACAGAGAGGTCGAAAGTTCAGCATTCAAACGGCAAACTTCTTCGTTAATTTTTATTTGACTGATACATTCATCAGCAAATAAACGTAAAGCAGAATCTACTAAAACTAAGGCGTCATAAACTTTTAATACGGCGCCAGAATTAAAGGAACCATGGTCTAATTGACCTTCATTAGCTGCAAACGTTGCTGCCAATTCAAGCGCTTGAACTTGTCCAAATACTTGAACCATCAGTTCAGGAACGTATGGTGTACCTTGA
>JAFTYR010000002.1 GCA_017461315.1 Burkholderiaceae bacterium
ACAATCACGCAGAATGTTAGTCCCGAGACGTACCTTCGACTTACGAAGGATAACATAACAAAAATCAACGACTATATCGGCGCTTCGATGACGGCCACGACATTTTCTGAAGATAAAACTCAGAAACCCAATCGTGAAATCGTTACATCGGAGCTTATTTATTATTGGATGATTGCGATGAACATTCCTCCCGAATATCAGAAATGGCATCTGAATCGACTTATGACTTTAATTCGAGTGTGTAGCATAAAGAATCAGCCGCCTAAGAAGAGAAGCGCGAGGGAAACAGCAAGTCGCAACGCAGCACTCAACGCCGCTCGTAGAAAACAGCTCAATACAAAGGGGTAATCTAAAGCCTAAAACCCACGAGGAAGGATGATACCTAATGAGTAACAGTTCTTTGGTTAGATACACAAAAATCAGTCCAAATAAAACTAGTCCTAGAAACCATAAGATTGACACCGTCAGCATTCATTGTGCGGCGGGTCAACTTACGGCTAGACAACTTTTGAATTTGAGTAGTTTTGTAAAGTATGACCCTAAAAACGGGTCCTCTTGTAATTATGCTATAGGTTATGACGGATCTATAGGTTTAGGAGTAAAAGAAAAAGACCGTTCTTGGTGTACTTCTAGTCGTTCTAACGATCATCGAGCAATAACTATTGAAGTGGCATCAGAACCAAAGCATCCATATGCGGTGACAGACGAGGCTTACAAGGCCTTAATTCTTTTACTCGTCGATATTTGCAAGCGCAACAACATCAAGGAACTAAAATGGCAGGGTGATAAATCGCTAATCGGTCAAGTTAGTAAACAAAACATGACCGTACATCGATGGTTTGCCAATAAAAATTGTCCAGGCGAGTATCTATATAGCCGTCACGGACAAATAGCTAAAGAGGTAAACGCGCAGCTTAATAAAAAAACCGAATTTAAACCTTATATAGTTAAGGTAAACATCGGCAACTTAAACATCCGCAAGGGCCCCGGTACAAACTATGATAAAACCGGTAAAGTAACCGGACCTGGGCGTTTTACTATTGTAAAAGAGTCTTCTGGTAAGGGCTCTAACAGCGGATGGGGAAAATTAAAGAGCGGGGCTGGTTGGATCTCGCTCGACTTTACCAAGAAAATTTAAGGAGTTGACATATGATAACGTTCAGACACAAGGGCGACTTCTCTAAACTGACAAAATACTTGGAGAAAGCCAAAAAGGCGGGAAATCTTGACGGCCTTGACAAGTACGGTAGAGAAGGTGTAGCCGCCCTTTCGTCTGCAACGGCTGTCGAGTCAGGAAAAACCGCTACTTCTTGGTATTACAAGATAGAACGGAAGAAAGATTCTGTAACTATCGGTTTTTATAACTCAAATATTCAAAATGGAATTTTAGTAGCCATACTCCTGCAGTATGGTCACGCTACTCGTAACGGTGGTTGGGTAGAAGGACGAGATTACATCAATCCCGCTATTCAGCCCATTTTTGATGAAATTGTAGAAAACGCATGGAGGGAGGTAACTAAACTGTGAGTACAACAATTGATGAAAGAATTGTTGAAATGCGGTTTGACAACAAGCACTTTGAGTCGAATGTCGCAACAACAATGTCGTCGCTTGATAAACTCAAGCAAGGTCTAAACCTTAAAGGTGCAACACAGGGTTTGGAAGATATCGATAAGGCTGCTAAGAAGGTTGATTTGTCACCTATTGCAGATTCTGCCGACGCGATTAAGCTTAAGTTTAGCCCTCTGTACTCCTTCATGGACCAAATTTTCAGAAACATGGCAAACTCAGCAGAGATGTATGGAAGACGCATCGTCTCTGCTTTTACCGTCGACCCAATTAAGCAGGGTTTCAAAGAATACGAGACTCAGATTAATGCTGTGCAGACAATCCTGTCTAACACCAAGAGTAAAGGCACTACGATTGATGACGTAAATGGGGCTTTGGATGAGCTTAATACTTATGCCGATAAGACTATTTACAACTTTACAGAGATGACTCGTAACATTGGTACGTTCACCGCAGCTGGTGTTGATTTGGAGACTTCTGTATCAGCAATCAAGGGTATC
>JAFTYR010000025.1 GCA_017461315.1 Burkholderiaceae bacterium
CACTTTAAAAGCTCGTCAGATTACCTTAGATGATTTCCGTGAATGTGATTTCATTTTAGCGATGGACTGGGAAAATTTGACTGCAATGCAACAGATTTGCCCTCCGATGTATCGTCACAAATTAGCTTTGCTCATGCGTTATGCTAGTGAATACGATACAGCAGTTGTTCCAGATCCGTATTACGGTGGTAATGAAGGTTTTAATACCGTACTTGATTACTGTGAAGACGCTTGTGAGGGATTATTGGATGTTGTTAAGAAACGTGCATCGATGTACAACATCTCTCGTTCGTTCTAGTCATAGCTAAAAAGTATTACAAGATTTAATCCGCTCAATTTGAGCGGTTTTTTTTCTCTTTAAATAATTCCGACAGTTGCGCTCGGGAATAGAAGTCTTTATTATTCCCGACTGATTCGATCAGGAATTATTTTATGAAATTGACGACAAAAGGCCGGTTTGCTGTTACAGCGATGTTAGATATTGCGTTACATGATCCTCAGGAGTATGTAACGATCGCTGCTATCGGAGAACGCCGTCATCTTTCAACGGCTTATTTAGAGCAACTTTTTGGTAAGTTGCGCAAGGCGGGTTTAGTTGAAGGAATTCGAGGGCCATCGGGTGGTTATCGTCTCGCTCGTCCAGCAGAAGAGATTACGGTTGATCAAATACTAGATGCAGTTGATTCGACTTTGAAGACGACTCGTTGTGAAAAGTCTCGTAAAGGGTGTGATGGTCAGGGCGAATGTATTACGTTTGAACTTTGGGATAGTCTGAATGAGGCTATGCGGAATTTCTTGTCTGGAATCACTTTAAAAAGTCTTGCGGAAAAGAAATCCCAAAAAGACCAAGGAATTCATAAAGTTCAGTTTAAAAAATTGAAAAATTCCTACGAATAAAAATATTTAATACGATTAGAGTTAAAGGTGTTTCCCATGAAATTCCCTATTTATCTTGATTATTCAGCTACTACTCCAGTAGATCCACGGGTAGTAGATAAGATGATCCCATGGTTGTATGAACGTTTTGGTAATCCAGCTTCTACAAGCCATTCCTACGGTTGGGAGGCTAAAGAAGCGGTTGAGAATGCACGTTCAGAGGTTGCCGCTCTTCTTAATGCCGATCCTAAAGAAATTGTATTTACGAGTGGCGCAACTGAAAGCGATAACCTTGCTTGTAAAGGGGTAGCCCGTTTTCATAGAGAAAAGGGAAAACATTTAATTACTCAAAAGACAGAGCACAAAGCGATTTTGGACTCCATGCGTGAACTAGAGCGTGAAGGGTTTGAAGTAACTTACTTGAATGTGGGCGAAGACGGTCGTATTTCTTTAGAAGAATTAGAACAGACCATTCGTCCAGATACCACCTTGGTCTCTATTATGGCCGTTAATAATGAAGTCGGTACGATTCAACCAATCGAAGAGATTGGAGAGATTTGTCGCTCTAAGGGAGTTCTTTTCCATTGCGATGCCACACAGGCTACGGGAAAGATTCCATTGGATATGCAAAAGCTAAAAATCGATTTGCTTTCCGTGTCGTCGCATAAGATCTATGGTCCGAAGGGAATCGGCGCTATTTATGTTCGCCGTAGACCTCGTGCTCGTTTAGAAGCAATTATTCATGGTGGTGGTCATGAAAGAGGTCTAAGAAGCGGTACCTTAGCAACACATCAGATTGTTGGTATGGGTGAGGCTTTTCGAATTGCTCGCGAAGAAATGAATACAGAACCAGAACGCGAACGTCAATTGCGCGATCGTTTAATGGAAGGCTTATCAAAGATTGAAGCTTCATATGTCAATGGTAGCCTTGAACATCGTGCATGTTTCAATCTTAATATGAGTTTTGCTTTTGTAGAGGGTGAAGCTCTGATGGCAAGTTGCAAGAATATAGCGGTTTCTTCTGGTTCAGCCTGTACATCAGCAAGTCTAGAACCTTCTTATGTGTTGAGAGCCATGGGTTTAGATGATGAATTAGCTCATAGTTCGATTCGTTTCACGTTGGGCCGTTATACGACTGAAGAAGAAATTGATTATGTGGTTAAGGAAGTGACAGAACAAGTCACGAAGTTAAGAGAAATGTCTCCACTTTGGGAAATGTACAAGGACGGGGTAGATCTTAAGACAGTCGAATGGGCTGATCACTAATCATAGAAGAATACGGAGTAGATAGATATGCAATACAGCGACAAGGTTATGGATCACTTTAATCATCCTCGTAATGTGGGTCGATTAGATAAGAATGATCCGAATGTTGGAACAGGAACGCGCGGTGCTCCTGCCTGTGGTGATGTACTTAGTTTGCAGATTAAGGTCAATGATGCGGGTGTCATTGAAGATGCAAAGTTCAAAACCTATGGTTGTACGAGCGCAATTGCTTCGAGTTCTTTAGTTACCGAATTGATCAAAGGAAAAAGCCTTGAAGAGGCTGAACAATTAAAAAATACGGTTATTGCTGATGAATTAGAGCTTCCGCCCGTAAAAATCCATTGTTCAATTTTGGCTGAGGATGCCATCAAGGCTGCGGTTGAAGATTATCGTAGAAAACAAGCTCAGAAAGGAAAATAAAATGGCCGTAACATTAACCGAACAGGCTGCTAAACACGTTCAACAATTCATTACTAAACGCGGTAAAGGATTAGGTCTGCGTGTTGGAGTAAAAACAAGTGGATGCTCTGGTATGGCCTATGCGTTGGAATTCGTTGATGTTGCCAATTCTGAAGACAATGTTTATGAGTCTTATGGAGTCAAGGTTTTTGTAGATCCTAAGAGTTTGCCTTATATCGATGGAACTGAGCTTGACTTCGTTAAAGAAGGTCTTAATTCTGGCTTTAAATTCCACAATCCCAATGAAAAGGAAAAATGTGGTTGTGGTAAGTCCTTCCATGTTTAATTAAGGGAGATTTCGATTGGCTCAACTAAATCCCTTTGAATTATTTGGTATTCCAGTTAAGTATGCAATTGATGTTGAACGACTGGAAACTGCCTATATTGAGGCACAAAGAAAAGTTCATCCGGATCGGTTTGCGAATGCTACGGATGTAGAAAAACGAGTTGCACAGCAATGGGCAAGTCTTATTAATGAAGCCTATGCCACACTTAAGGATCCAGTGCTAAGGGGCAAACTTCTTTGTGATTTAATGAATGTCAAAGTAGATGAACTTTCAAGTGGAGCCATCGATGAAGAATTTCTTCTTGAGCAATTGGATCGTAGAGAGCGCTTAGAGGATGCGATCAATGCGAAGGATGAATTTCAACTTAAGAAAATTGGTGTAGAAATCAATACTGCGTTTGAAGCTTTATCTTCAGAGCTTGAAAATAAGATTGATAAAGAAAAAAATGCAGTCGAAGCAGCTGAGATTGTTCAAAAACTTCTTTTTCTTAATCGTCAACGCCAAGAATTGATGCGTGGGTAGTTTTATATGTCTTTATTACAGATTGCCGAACCGGGTATGTCTACAGCTCCACACGAGGAGCGCTTTTCTGTTGGGATTGATCTCGGAACCACAAATTCTTTAGTTGCAACAGTTGTTAACGGTAGTAGCGAAGTACTACCTGATGATGAGAATCAGCAACTTTTGCCATCTGTTGTTCGCTATCTTAGTGATGGTGGGATTGTTGTTGGCGAAGAAGCTAAAAAGTTTGCAACTACCGATACACTCAATACCATATCGAGCGTAAAAAGATTAATGGGGCGTGGCGTTGAAGAATTAAAGAATGAACTTTATATGCCCTATGATCTTTCGCCTGCAGAAGGTATGGTAAAACTTCGAACGGTTGCAGGCGAAAAGTCACCTGTAGAAGTATCCGCCGAGATTTTGCGTACACTCAAAGAACGTGCCGAAAACAGATTAGGAGGCGATCTAGTAGGTGCTGTGATCACGGTACCCGCCTATTTTGATGATTCTCAGCGCCAAGCTACAAAAGACGCTGCGAGGGTTGCGGGCCTTAATGTTCTTCGTTTATTGAACGAACCAACCGCTGCGGCTCTTGCCTATGGTCTCGATCATGGTGCAGAAGGAATTTATGTTGTCTATGACCTTGGTGGTGGCACCTTTGATGTTTCTATTCTGAAATTAAGAAAGGGTGTTTTTGAAGTACTAGCTACGGGTGGTAACAGTCAACTAGGTGGTGATGATTTTGATCAACGCTTGTATTGTTGGATACTTGAACAAGCTGGTTTACCCCGGTTAAATGCATCCGACATGCGACTTCTTATGGCCAAAGCCCGATCAGCAAAGGAACGTCTAACCGAGGAAAATCGAGTCATCATTCATGCCACACTCTCTGATGGTCATATCATCAATGTCACAATCAGTCGAAGTGTTTTTGAATCGATTACGCATCATTTAGTGCATCGAACAATTGAGGCAACACGTGAGGTTTTAAAAGATGCTCAGCTAAAACGTGCTGATGTTCAAGGCATTGTGCTTGTAGGTGGTTCGACTCGTATGCCTTGTATTCGTAAGGCTGTTTCGGATTACTTTGAGCGAAACCCATTGACTGGAATTGATCCAGATGAAGTGGTTGCGATTGGGGCCGCGATGCAAGCCAATCTCTTAGCCGGTAATCGTGCAACAGGGGATGACTGGCTTTTGTTAGACGTGACACCATTGTCATTTGGATTAGAAACAATGGGGGGGCTAGTCGAGAAAATTATCCCCCGTAATACAGCTATTCCAGTTGCTATGGCCCAGGACTTTACGACGTTTAAAGATGGTCAAAATGCGATGAGCATTCACGTTGTACAAGGTGAAAGAGATCTTGTTGAGGATTGCCGATCTTTGGCGAAATTCTCTCTTAGAGGAATTCCCTCTATGGTTGCGGGCGCCGCTCGTATCCGAGTGACATTCCAAGTAGATGCGGATGGTCTCCTTTCTGTGACGGCTCATGAACAAAATACTGGAGTAGAGGCTTCGGTACAGGTGAAACCTTCATATGGTTTATCGGATCAAGAGATTCTCGGTATGTTGCAGGAATCTTATGGACATGCTGAAAATGATATGAAAATCCGAGCCCTAAGAGAGCAAAAGGTTGAAGCGCTTCGTTTATTAGAAAACGTAAATTCTGCTTTATTTTCAGATTCAGACCTTCTTGACGAGGCTGAACGAGAACAAATCGAACGTATGATTTCGGAACTAAAATCCGCTTACGATGGATCTGATGTAGAGTTGATAAAAGGAGCGGTTGCTAACCTTTCTAAAGGTACGGAAGATTTCGCCGCTCGAAGAATGAATAGAGCTATTTTATCTGCCCTCCAAGGCAAGTCTGTTAATGAGGTTTAATCGTATGCCTAAGATTACCGTTTTACCCCATCCGGTTCTCTGCCCAAATGGAACAGAGTTTGAGTCTGAAACTGGAAAGAATTTAGCCCGTGAACTCGTGGCTCATAATGTTCCTATTGAACATGCTTGTGAATTTTCTTGTGCTTGTACAACCTGTCATGTTTACGTAAACAAAGGATTTGATTCTTTAGAAGAGGCAGAAGATCAAGAAGAGGATGTACTCGATCAAGCTTGGGGACTTAGAGCAAATTCTCGTCTTTCTTGTCGTACGATTATTGGAGAGGAAGATTTAACGATTGAACTTCCTCGTTACAGTAAAAATCATGCAAGAGAGGCTTTCTAATGCGATGGACGGATATTCGAGATATTGCAATTGAATTAGCTGAGCAATATCCAGATGTAGAACCATTAAAGTTAAGTTTCGAGAAGATGCATGCAATGATTTGTAATCTTGATGCATTCGACGATGATCCTGAAGCAAGCAACGAGAAAATTTTAGAGTCTATTTTGATGGCTTGGTTGGAAGAAATAGAATAATTAGTGTTGCAATGCAATAATTGCGGATAAGACAGAAACGGCCGATTCAAAAGTGAATTGGTCGTTTTTTATTAAATTAATAATTTCTTTAGGCGTCAGTAATTTAAAGTCAGATACCTCACCATCTTGATTTTTGGGGTAAAAAGAATTCGGAACGGTGGCTGTATAGACTGCGGTTCTTTCAATCATCCATCCCTCTGGAACCTTACGTGAAAGCGTAAAGTATTCAGTAAGCGTGCGAGGATATGAGCCGGGATGAATCCCTGCTTCTTCAAAAGCTTCTCGATCCATGGTTAGGTCAAATGTTTCTCCATAGGATAGAGTTCCTGCGGCGCAGTTATCCCACTTACCTGGATTAATTGCTTTTTTCTGTGATCGTTGTGCAACCCATATTTTCCCGTCCAATGTATGTGGATTTAAATGAACTGCAAAGGTTGTAAGTCCAAGCGTGCGACATACCGCTCGTTCAATCATGCCTAGACTTGGTATTGGTTCTTGGCTACCTAATGGAACAATGGGGAGTAATTCATCTCTCCAAGCAAAAACCAAACCATTTTGTTTAAGAAATTGAGAAACGACAGCTAAACGTTGATTTAACTGATCTGTTGAAGAGGTAAAGAAAAGGGCATCTTTTTCTAGAGAGAAAAAGCGAAAAGAGTCAGAAAATAATTTCGCTAAATCTTTATCGAGATGCCCAACTTCCGTTTGGTTAATCCACAAGGGAATCCTTGTAGAAGAAGGTGTTTCTTGAATCCGGGAACGAAAAGAGGCCTGTAACCCTTTAATCTCTTCTACCCGGATATCAACCATATTAGGATTCCTTTCTCATGTGAGGGAAAAGAAGTACATCACGAATGCTTGGAGAATTCGTTAATAACATAGCAAAGCGGTCTAATCCAACACCACAACCTGCAGTTGGAGGTAAACCGTATTCCAATGCTCTGACGTAATCAGCATCGTAGTACATAGCTTCATCGTCGCCTTCTGCCTTTAATTTGGCTTGAGCTTGGAAACGACGGGCCTGATCCTGAGGATCGTTTAATTCGGAGAAACCGTTTGCAGTTTCACGACCTGCCATGAACAATTCAAAGCGTTCAGTGATTTCTGGACGACTGTCAGAAGCACGAGCAAGTGGTGAAATCTCTACTGGATAATCAATGATATAGGTTGGTTGAATAAGTTTGGATTCAACTGTTGCTTCAAACATAGCCATTTGAAGGGCACCTAATCCAACACCTTGTTTCTGTGGTTCTCCTAAACGTACGAGTTCTTTATGCATGAATTCCATATCGTTTAGGTTTTCTTCTGTGTATTCAGGAGCGTACTTAAGAACGGCTTGAACGGCAGTTAATCGATCAAATGGTTTTGAAAGATCAATAGTGTGGCCTTGGTATTCAATAACTTCTGTGCCGATCGTTTCCCTTGCAACCGTACGCAAAAGTTCTTCCGTGTAGTCCATGAGCCAATGATATTCGTGATAGGCCGTATAGAACTCCATCATCGTAAATTCAGGGTTATGACGAACGTCTACCCCTTCGTTACGGAAAGAACGGTTGATTTCAAATACTTGTTCAAAACCACCTACCACTAATCGCTTGAGATACAGTTCTGGAGCAATTCTCAGATACATATCCATGTCTAAGGCGTTGTGGTGTGTGATGAATGGTTTAGCAGAAGCACCACCAGGAATTGGATGCAACATCGGTGTTTCAACTTCCATGAAATCGTGCTTCATCATGAAGTTGCGGGTCGCTGCGATCATCTTAGAGCGAAGTAAGAATGTTCTACGGCTTTCTTCGTTCATGAAAAGATCTAAGTAACGACGACGATAGCGGAGCTCTTGGTCCGCTAAGCCATTAAATTTATTAGGCAATGGACGAATGCTCTTCGTCAACATTCTTAAAACTTTAACTCGGATAGACAATTCTCCGCGGTTGGTACGGAAAAGAGTACCTTCGGCTCCGATAATGTCGCCTAAGTCAACCATTTTTTTGAAGAAATCGTAATCTTCAGCTCCGATTTCACTTGGTGTTAGGAACAATTGGATCGTACCGCTACCGTCTTTAATTGTGGCAAAACTGGCTTTCCCCATGACACGCTTGAGCATGACTCGGCCTGCGATTGCAACAGAGCAATTTAACTGTTCTAAATCTTCTGCAGTGGCTTCATTGTGTTTCCCACGAATTTCACCTAAACGATCCTTACGAACGAAATCATTTGGGAAAGCGATACCTGCTTCACGTAATTTATTTAGCTTGGTTAGACGCTCTGCGATAATATGGTTTTCTTCTTCAAACTGCTGAGCTTCTACAGCCGCTACGTTTTCTTTTTCCATCATCATTCCTTAGCAATTAATGTTTCTGATGTCGGCAATGGGTTCAAGACCGAATGCATCACTGAGTAGGTAACGAAGTAATTTTTGTGCGACTTCGTCTGGTTTACTCAGTTGTTTATTTTGATAAAGCGCTTCAAATCGTTCGACTTGAGGAAAGTCATAAGGATCACAACTTCGGACATTTTTTTGCATGTCTGTATCAACAACGCCAGGGGCAATTGAACAAAGTTTAGCGCCGTTTTCCTTACGGCTTTCATCCATTGCCACAGTTGCTGTAAAACGATCCAGCGCAGCCTTTGTTGAACAGTACATAGCCCATCCGGGAACAGATCTACGAGCTGCTCCCGTTGAAATATTCATAATTCTTTTTTCAGCCTTTAATGATTGTGTTTCTCTTAAAAAGGCCTGAGTCAGTAACATTGGACTTTCGTAGTTAATACGCAGACAGTCTGCAACCGCTTGTGCTGTTTGTTCTTCGATAAAACCAACGGGTCCTAAAGTTCCTGCATTGTTAATTAGTATGATTCGCTCAAAAGTCTCTGTGCCACCTTGAGCTAGCCACCACTGAAGAAGGGAAATTCCTGCGTTTAGGTCGATGAGATTGACCGGGAATTGCACAAACTCACATCCAATTGACTGAGCTTGTTCAACTAAGTCTGGAACGGGATTTCTCTCCATGGTGATAACAGTGTCTCCTGGCTTTAAGGAAGCTCGTGCTAAAGCAAGACCTAATCCCCTAGAGGCACCTGTAATGAACGTCATTGTTTTCATTAAACACCTATTTTCAAACTGGCTTCAATAAATTGCTCTAAATCACCGTCTAGAACGGCTGTGGTATTACCTGTTTCGACGTTTGTACGAAGATCTTTAACACGGGACTGATCAAGTACATAAGAGCGAATCTGATGCCCCCAGGAAATATCACTCTTGCTGTCCTCTAGAGCCTGCTGAGCGGCTTGTCGCTTACGCAACTCTATCTCATAGAGCTTTGATTTTAAAACAGCCATTGCATCAGCTTTGTTTTGGTGCTGACTGCGACCATTTTGACACACAGCAACAGTACCCGTAGGGATGTGGGTAATACGAACCGCAGAGTCTGTTTTTTGAATGTGTTGTCCACCCGCACCGGAAGCACGGAAGGTATCAATGCGAAGATCTGCCGGGTTGATATCAATTTCAAAAGAGTCATCAACTTCTGGATACACAAAGACAGAAGCAAATGAAGTATGTCTTCTGGCATTGGAATCGAATGGACTCTTACGAACAAGACGATGAATACCGGTCTCAGTTCTAAGCCAGCCATAGGCGTAGTCACCATTTAGGCGAATCGTACATCCTTTAATTCCGGCCACATCTCCTATCGTCTCTTCAACGATTTCAGGATTAAAGCCTTGACGCTCTCCAAATTTTAAGTACATGCGTTCGAGCATACTAGCCCAGTCTTGAGCTTCCGTGCCACCTGCACCTGCTTGGATTTCTAAGAAGCAATTGTTCTGGTCATGCGGTTGATTGAACATCCGCTTGAATTCCAATTGTTCAACAAACTTCTTTAAATGTTCAACGTCAGATTCGATAGATAAAAGGGTATCTTCGTCCCCTTCATCTTTGGACATCTCAAATAGTTCTAGAGAGTCATGAAGATTTTTTTCAAGATTTTTGATGTTAAGTACTACATCTTCGAGTCGTTTCTTTTCTTTAGAAATTTCTTGAGCACGATCAGGATCATTCCAAATATCGGGATCCTCTATTTCACGATTAACTTCCTCTAATCGTCTCTCTTTTTCATCGTAGTCAAAGATACCCCCGAAGTTCATGGAGGCGAGCAAGTAAGTCCTCTGCGTTTGTCGCAATTAGATTAAGTCGTTCAACGTCCATCTCAAAACTCTCAATAAAATCAATATAAACTTCAAATTATAAGGCTTTGTTAATGGTTGCGCCTTATTGCTAAATAAAGCGGTGTTCCCTTAAATTATGCACCCCAGTTTTCTTGTTCATTTTCCATAGCTTCGATCTGTAGATCGATACGACGGCGACCGTTCCATTCATTTAATTTGAGGCGATAAGCAAGTGTTGCGACTTCGGGAAGCATTTCTTTTCGTCTAAACCAGATGCCTGATAACTGTATGCCATCTGTCTCTAGTTTGAGTCTTAGATGCTCACCTTTCAGTAAATCTTGCTTTAAAACTTTGAAGCGATTAATAAAAATTGGTTCGGGGAAGCCAACGCCCCAGACGCAGTTTCGAATGCATTGAACCAAGTGAAGGTTAAAGTCCGGAGCCGTTAACTCACCATCTGTTTCAAGTGAACGAATAAAGGTACTTTGAGAAGAAAAAGCTGTGACCGCATTTTCTAATTCATATCGAAATTGTTCTAAATTACTTTTGTGAATCGTAAGTCCCGCAGCTTGGGCATGTCCCCCAAATTTTAGGATGAGTCCCGGATTACGCTTATCAATGTAGTCTAGGAGATCTCTTAGATGGATGCCTTGGATAGAGCGTCCTGATCCTTTAAGTTCTTCTGTATTGCCTTCATTTTGATTTGAAGCGAAACAAATCGTTGGTCGATAACTTTTGTCTTTAATACGTGAAGCAATGAGCCCGACGATTCCTGGATGCCAATTTTCTCGATATAGGCAGATGGATTTTTCTTCATTGAGCTCAATAGTTCCCATCTGAGATAGAGCTTCATCAAGTCCTTCTTGTTCTTTGTCTCGTCTTTGATTATTTAAAGTATCTAGTTCTATAGCATGGCGAGTTGCGATATCCGGATCAAATGTTTTTAAACATTCAACACCAATTTGGCTATCGGCAAGACGCCCTGCCGCATTAATTCGAGGCGCTAACGAAAAACCTAAGTCCGTTGTGCTTAGGTTGTAACAGTTTTTACGGCTAACCGTCAAAAGAGCAGCGATCCCTGGGTGCATTTTCCCAGAACGAATTCTTTCTAAGCCTTTCGAAACTAAAATCCGATTATTTTTGTCTAACGGAACCACGTCAGCAATGGTGCCTAATGCCACAAGATCAATTAACACTAAAAGATTGGGCTGATTTTTTGTATCAAATACACCTCGCTTACGCATTTCAGCTCGAGTCGCTAAAAGAACGTAGAACATAACGCCAACACCTGCTAGGTTCTTACTAGGGAAAGCGTCTCCAATTTGGTTTGGGTTAACAATACAATTAGCTTCAGGTAGTGTATCTGCTGGTAGATGATGGTCTGTAACTAGTACCGAAAGACCTAATTTTCTAGCTTCTTTGATGGCTACATGGGCAGAAATGCCATTGTCGACTGTCACGAGTAGATCGGCTCCCTCGGCTTTCGCTTTTTGAACTAGAGTAGGGGATAGACCATATCCGTCTTTTTCTCGATCAGGGATAAGATAAAACGTATTTTCTGTACCTAATAATTTAAGACCAATGAGTGCAGTAGCCGTTGCCGTAGCACCATCACAGTCGTAGTCACCAACGATAGCAATACGCTGATTATTTTGAATTGCATCGGCAAGAATTTTTCCGGCATCCTCACAATTCATCATGGCGTTCGGTGGGATCAGTCCTTTAAGTTCTAATTCGATATCTTCATATCGTTCGATTCCTCGTGCGGATAATGAGCGAGCAAGAGGTTCCGGAATTCCATGATTAACTAAATTGTGAACAACGGTTGTGTTGTAACGGCGGATGGAAAGATGCGTCATAAAGTCTAATTTTCAGGCAATAACCACGGATTAATGTAATTATTTTTATTTTTCCAAAACAATAGCTTACTGATTTTTTGTTTGCGTGTAAGTGTACTAATACGTAAGCCATCAGTAGCGACAAACTTTAATTGATACGTTTCAGTGGATTCCAATTTCTCTACTAAACGAGTAATTCTCTGAGTTGCTAATTCCCATGCTTTTAACCAAAGATCAGGTTGGCTAAAACGGTCGATTCTAGAAAACTCATCAAATACCACTAAGCGAGATCCTGGAGCGCAATCGGGCCATGCGTCTTGCTCGGTTGTGATGAAATCTGTCTGTAGTCCCGATGCGTCTGCAATACCACGAACCAGTGGGGAATCACTTTGAATAGTCCGCAATTGAGTCATTGGCAGAATCTGTTCTTCTACTCCTCCGGAACAAATCCATAGTCCATCTATAGGATGGAATCCTTTCTGCTTTCGATATTGATTCCAATCTGAATTTTCTACGGCTAGACGTAATTCACAGAATAGATCCATCCATTCCTTAGCATCTGTGCCTTCAGGTGAAAAAGCCGGTTTATTTTTTTGGCTTTCCCACGGTGCAATTAAAACATCCCAGGCAGGTTTACGAGTTGCAAAAATCTGATTTCCGCATAGTTGCAATTGCATCCGATGCTTTCGAAGAATCGGATTTAAAGAATCCATTAAGAAACATTCTTCATCTTCATCCAGAATCAGTTCCGATTCGATGAGTTTTTCTTCAAAAAGGTGATAGGGTGTCAGTCGCCAGACTTGTTGATTAAACCGATAGCCACCGAGTCCTTTCCATAAATAGGGCGCTGACTCTAAAAGAGTGGTACGGGCCGTAATCGTCATCCATAACCACTGATTGGTGGCAAAGCCATCTAATTCATCAGAATTGAAAAGTCGAACACAACTTGGCTCATCTGTACCAAGACACAGCTCTTGGAAGGATTGCGGAATACGCGCAACAAGCTCTCGGTCTTTACTATTGGAAGCCGAGATAAGCGCATTGGGAAATAAAAATATACAAGAATACATTCTTTCCATTTTAATGCTAAGCAAGCAATCGTTAAAATGATGAAACTACTGAAAATGGAAAAAGTCTGTGAAACGTACTTTTCAATCACTACTTCCTTTCGAGTGGCTCATTGGTTTGCGTTATACCTTGCCATCAAAAACAAGCCGAAAGGATGGTTTTGTCTCGTTTATTTCTGGTTTATCGATGCTGTCGATTGCGGTGGGTGTTATGGCACTTATCGTCGTCTTATCCGTGATGAATGGATTCCAAAAAGATGTTCGTGACCGTATGTTATCTGTTTTATCTCATGTTGAGGTGGTCAATGTTGGAGGTATTCGAGCAAATTGGCCTGATGTTCAAAAAATAATTGAACAAGATCCTGATGTAATTGGTGTTGCTCCTTATGTGAGAGGTCAAGGTCTTGTTACAAGTGGTATGAATGTAAAAGGGACCATGGTTCGCGGTATTGAACCTCAAGAAGAAAGCCAGGTTAGTGATATTGTTCGTGCGATGCCATCTGACTTATTAAAACGTCTCAAAGCCGGAGAGTATCGAATCATTTTGGGAGAAGACTTGGCTCGAAGTCTTCATGTTTCTCCTGGGGATCGAGTCTCTTTGATGATTCCTCAAGGTCAATTTACTCCAGCCGGTGTTGTACCGAGAGTACGTCAATTTACCGTTGCAGGAATTTTTAACTCAGGTCACTACGAATTTGATAGCACCATGAGCATGGTTCATTTAAAAGATGCTTCAACTTTGTTTCGTACAGGGGGGCCAAACGGTCTTCGTTTAAAACTTAAGGACATGCAAGAAGCACCACAAAAGGCTAAAGTGCTTAATGGTATTTTGGATTACGGTGTTATTGCAATTGATTGGTCTCAACAGAATAAGACCTGGTTCGCTGCGGTTCAAGTCGAAAAACGAATGATGGGCATTATTCTCTTCTTAATTGTTCTTGTAGGGGCCTTTGGACTGGTTTCTTCCCTTGTGATGACGGTTAATTCAAAGCAAAGTGATATTGCAATTTTGCGCACACAAGGTGCTTCTCAAAGTTCAATTATGAAGATTTTCATGATTCAAGGTGCCATTATTGGTATTTGTGGGGTTGCAATTGGATGTACTTTAGGGCTTTTAATTGCTTGCAACGTTTCTGAAATTGTTGGTTTTATTGAAAACGTTTTTTCAATCCAATTTTTACCTAAAGAAATTTATTTCATTTCGAATATGCCAAGTGATCCCCGAGCTGAGGATATTGTGCCCATAGCGGTTTTCTCTTTAGCTCTTTCATTACTTGCAACGATTTATCCAAGTTGGCGTGCATCGAAAATTCAACCAGCGGAAGCTCTGAGATATGAATAAAAATTTACATCCTGTTTTAGAGACTAAAGGTTTATGTAAAACCTATGACGATAATGGTAAACGTCTTTCGATTCTTAAAAATATTGATTTGAGAATCATGCCTGGGGAATTTGTTGCCATTGTTGGTTCTTCTGGTTCTGGTAAATCAACCCTATTACATTGTTTAGGTGGGTTGGATTTAATTGATTCGGGCTCTGTTTGGGTAGATGGGGAAAACCTATTTGAGCTAAAGGAAAAAGATAGAACGATTTTCCGAAATCAAAAGCTAGGGTTTGTATATCAGTTTCATCATTTGCTGGCAGAATTTTCAGCACTTGAAAATGTTTCAATGCCGTTGCGGATTCGCCGACTAGATACGACAGAAGTAAATTCTAAGGCTTTACAGATTTTGGAAGAAATGGGGTTAAAAGATCGTGCATCTCATCTTCCGAGTCAACTTTCCGGAGGGGAAAGACAACGTGTTGCAATTGCACGGGCTATAGTTTCTGAACCGGTATGTTTGTTGGCGGATGAACCTACAGGAAATCTAGACGACACAACCGCAAAAATGGTGATCGATCATTTGCTGAAATTGATTGCAAATAAAAATATTGCAGTGGTGATTGTGACGCACGACATGGATATCGCATCGCGGTGTGACCGAATTTTGCATTTGAAAAACGGTCAAATTTTCGAAAAGTAAATGGAAATATGACTGTCTCTTGGATTGATACACACAATCATTTCTGGGTTTGTGATGAAGAAAATAGACTTCAGAAGCGGTTAGAAGAGGCGATACGAGTTGGCCTAGTCCAAATGTTGATTTGTGCGGGATGTGTATCACATTTTGATCGAGTGCGAGATCTTGCTCATCGATTTCATTGTGGCTATGCTTTAGGACTTCATCCGCTTTATATCCAGAATGATTGGCAACATGATCTATTGATACTTGAAAAGAAGATTCAAGAGAACTTATCGGATCCTTTTTTTGTTGCAATAGGTGAGTGTGGTTTGGATGCTTCTTCTGAGAACACAACTCCACTAGAAATTCAAGAAAAAGTATTTTCAAGCCAACTAAAGTTGGCCTTTCGGAATTCTTTATCCGTTTCGATGCATGGTCGAGGTGCTTTAGATCATGTTTCTAAATGGTTAAGACGAATTCCCGTAAAAGGAGTGCTTCACGCTTTTAACGGTAGTGAATCTCAAGCACAGACATTTTTAAACTTAGGTGTTAAGTTAGGTTATGGTGGCGCTATGACCTATGAGGGTTCCAAACGAATTCGAAAAATTCTCTCAGAACTCCCAAAAGAAGCCTGGGTCTTAGAAACCGATGCTCCGGATATACCAAGCGAGAAAGCAAGACAAAATAATCCGCTGAATCCTAAAAGTTTCCCCTCGGATATTGCTTATTATGGCCAGGTTGCGTCTATATTACGGAAAGAATCTATAGAGGCGGTTTCTACTCAAACAATTGAGAATTCGCTAAAGGTATTTCCTCGATTTCAGAATATTTTTCATGAAATAAAAATTAGCTAAAAATGGTTAAATTTTCTTTCTTGTCCTTATACTGCTTTCTATTGTCAACAAAAAACGATAAATGAATCGTTTGTAAGTTCTTACGAGGCTAAATTGGAACAAGTTTTAGTTGCTGTTGCTGGACCTGATAACTCAGGTGTGGTTTATACCGTCACAGAAGGACTGAGTAAGATCAATTGTAGTGTGATGGATATGAGTCAGACTACACTGCGCAATCAGTTTTCTTCGCTTATGATCGTCAATAATCCTGATAACGTGGATTTAGAAAGTATTCGTCAGCAAGTTCAAACTGCTCTGGAAAAACGTGGTTTTGAAATGTCTGTTTCTGTTTTAGCCTATCAACCTGGAGCTAGTAAGGTCACTAATGGTGAGCCTTTTGTAGTTACAGTAGAAGGGAAAGAATCCGAAGGTATCCTTTTATCTTTTTCAAGAATCTTTTACGAAAGCCATTGCAATATCGATAGTTTCCGTATTATTGAAGAAACCCCATCTAATGGAGATATTCCTGGCAAGATTCTTTTGGTTTACGAAGTGACTGTTCCTTTTGATACTGATGGTAAAGCGATGCAACAAACTTTAGCTTCTATCGCTAAGTCGTATGGTATGTCTTTGAGCATGCAACATCGTCATATTTTTGAAGCTATTCACCGAGTAGGCATTGCCTAAAAGACATAGGGGTAAAGGGTCATGTTAACTGAACGCGAAGTTATATCAACCATCGACATGCTCCGTAGTGAGCATTTAGACGTACGTACCATTACATTAGGGATTAACCTTTTTGACTGCGTTAGTAGCGATTTCGATACGTTTGCTCTAAAGGTACGAGCAAAAATTAATCGTTTGTCTAAAAATTTGGTCAGTACTTGTGATGAAGTAGGCGGTCGATATGGAATTCCTGTAGTCAATAAGCGTATTACCATTTCTCCAATCGGTACATTATGTGCCGGTTTTAGTCGAGACCAAATGGTTAAAGTTTGCCAACTCTTAGACGAATGTGCCAGCAACGCAGGCGTTGATTTTCTTGGTGGATTCGGAGCTCTGGTTCAAAAAGGAATGACACCAGGAGAAAGAAATCTTATCGATGCACTTCCAGAAGCTTTAGCCGTTACAAATCATATTTGTTCTTCTATTAACGTTGGTAGTTCTCGTTCCGGTATCAATATGGATGCCGTAAAACTGATGGGTGAACGTATTCTTGATGTTGCTAACGCTACTAAAGATCGAGATGGTATTGGATGTGCGAAGTTAGTTGTTTTCTGTAACATCCCTGAAGATGTGCCTTTTATGGCTGGTGGTTATTTAGGTGTCGGTGAAGACGATGCTTGTATCAGCGTTGGGGTATCAGGTCCTGGTGTCGTGAAAAAGGCGATTGATCGCGCTGTAAAACGTAAGGGCGATAAGCTAACTATTTCAGAAATTGCTGAAATCATCAAGACTACTTCCTACAAAGTGACTCGTGTTGGTGAATTGATTGGTAGCGAAGTAGCTCAAAGAATGGGGTTACCATTTGGTGTCGCAGATCTGTCATTGGCTCCTACTCCTGAAGTAGGTGATTCGGTCGGTGAAATTTTCCAATCTGTGGGTTTATCTTCGATTGGTGCTCCAGGATCCACGGCTGTTTTGGCAATGCTTAATGATGCAGTGAAAAAGGGAGGCGTATTTGCATCCTCTCATGTGGGCGGTTTGTCCGGTGCGTTTATTCCGGTGAGTGAAGATTCTGCGATTGCTGAGGCCGCCGCCACCGGTCGCTTAACTCTTGAAAAGTTAGAGGCTATGACCTGTGTGTGTTCCGTAGGTTTGGACATGATCGCTATTCCAGGCTCAACGCCAGCCGATGTCATCTCTGGAATCATTGCTGACGAAATGGCGATTGGTATGATTAACAATAAGACAACGGCTGTGCGTTTGATTCCGGTTCCAGGCAAAGGTGTAGGTGATCGTGCTGAATTTGGTGGTCTTTTAGGTGGAGCTGATATCATTCCAGTACAGCAAGGTAGTGCATTTGATTTCATTAAACGTGGAGGACGAATTCCGGCCCCAATCCACAGTTTTAAAAATTAACTTTTGGAGTAAACCATGAGCGAACTCAACCATATTGGAATCAATAGGCGTTTTAGTGAATGTGTTGTGCACGACGGGAAAGTCTATATCTCTGGTCAGGTTGATTTCAATCGTGGCAGAGGTGTGGTCGAACAGACAAAGGCAGTATTGAATGCGATCGATTCACTACTGATTCAAGCTGGAACGGATAAACATCACATCTTAAAAGCAGAAGTCTACTTGGCCGATATTGGAGACTATGCGGATATGAACAAGGTTTGGGAAGAGTGGGTCAGCCCAACACCTCCAGCCCGATCAACGCTTCAGTCCGCACTTCCGGACCCGGGTTGGCTAATACAAATTTCTGCCGTAGCTAGTATTCCTGAAGAATCTTAACAAATGGATTCTTTTTAGGTTTTGCTCTTATGGCAAAACTGTTTAAACTTAATCTAAAAGGACTCATTCGAGGATCGATTGAGTCTTTCGTTTTCATACAGTTAGAACAAAGGATTCTTAAATGACTCAAGAGTCATCTGAGTTAAGCTTATCGGAAGTTCGCCGACTTATCGAACCATTCTATGATGGCCAAACGTTGCATACTGGCGAGTCGGTAATGGCTCATGCCGAGGGGGTTGTCGATATCCTTCGAGGGGTTCGTGACGATAAAGATCTTTTAGCGGTAGCTTATCTCTATTGCATTTGGGGACAGTTGAAAAAACCGAGAGAATGGGTGGTTTCTCATTTTGGTGAATCCATTGCTGAGTTATTGTTTAACTTAAAGCAAGTAATGGAAGTCGGTGAAAAGGCTCGTTCTCGCAAAGGTGATGCAAGAATCAGCGAACAGCCTGATGCTGTTCGTCAGCTTTTATTAGCTCTTTGCCGAGATCTTCGAGTCGTACTGTTACGTTTGGCTTCTCGATTACAAACATTGCGTTATTTTGCATCAACACGTGCAGAAGGCGCTAAGGAATACGGTGCAGAAACATTAGCGTTATATGCTCCGTTAGCAAACCGTTTGGGTATTTGGCAGATGAAGTGGGAATTAGAAGATCTGTCACTTCGTTTTACGATGCCAGAAGCCTATAGTGAAATCGCAACGGCTTTAGAGGAAACACGTGAAGAACGTGTGGAATCCATTCAAGAAGCTGTTAAAAATATCCAGAAGTTATTAGCAAGTCATAACATTCAGGCCTCTGTTTCCGGTCGACCGAAACACATTTATTCGATCTGGAAAAAGATGCAGAAGAAACGTCTAAGGTTTGATCAGCTTTACGATGTTAAAGCTGTTCGAATCATCGTGGATACTGTAGAAAAGTGCTATGAGACACTATCTCTGATTCAAGAGTCTAGTGAAGTTCTGTCAAAGGAATACGACGATTACATTGCTAAACCAAAACCTAACGGTTATCAATCACTGCATACGGTGATTGTGGGTTCTAAGGGTAAACCGCTTGAAGTGCAAATTCGAACTCGTGCGATGCACGAATTTGCAGAGCTTGGGGTAGCCGCTCACTGGCGTTACAAAGAAGGTAGTAAAAGCAAGGCTGGTAGCCATGAGGAAGATCGTGTCGCATGGTTACGTCAGATGCTGGCTTGGAAATCAGATGTTCAAAAACCAACGCCAGATAATCTTAAGGATGAACACGTCTATGTGTTAACACCTCAAGGTAAGGTACTTGATTTACCGCAAGGTGGTACCCCAATCGATTTTGCCTATCAGTTGCATACGGAATTAGGTCATCGCTGTCGTGGTGCTCGTGTTAATGGTGCGATGGTGCCATTGAATACGAAACTTGAAAGCGGACAGACTGTTGAAATCATCGCAGCGAAGACCGGTGCTCCAAGTCGAGATTGGTTGAATCCAACTCTTGGCTTTACCGCATCGCCTCGTTCCCGTACGAAGGTGCGTCAATGGTTTAATGCTCAAGAAATTGAAGCAACGATTGCTGAAGGTCGTGAAAAAATCGACAAAGATTTAGCTCGATTAGGAAAAACAGCAGTCAAGCTTGAAGACTTAGCTAAAAAGTTAGGCTTTGCTTCTGTAAATGACTTCTGCCTTGCTTCAGGACGTGATGAGTTAGGACAACGTGCTATTGAACAGGCTTTAACCGATAAACCGGAAGAAAAAGAACCGGAAGATCCTCTTGCCTCATTACAGCGAAAAACACATAACCATAGTAAAGGCAATATACTCGTTGTTGGTGTAGATTCGTTGATGACTCAGTTGGCTAAATGTTGTCATCCCGTACCGCCTGATGAAATTGTCGGTTTTGTCACCCGTGGTCGTGGTATTACGGTTCATCGAGCTGATTGTCCGAATGTTCGTTCTCTTAGTGAAGATGAACATCAACGTTTGATTGATGTTTCTTGGACTAGTGATACGGAAGCCGTTTTTCCAGCTGAAATTTCTGTAATGACTCGAGATCGTATGGGGTTGTTGAAGGATATTACGGAAATTTTCTCTAAAGAAAAGCACAATATTTTGAATATGTCGACGAATCGTACTAAGGATGGGGTTCAAATCACATTCTCTATTGAAGTTCGTTCAATTCAAGATTTAAATCGCACGTTAAAACTACTTTGTGGTCTAAACGGTGTGATTAGTGCTAGAAGAAAGTAGGTGTTTCTACTTAAAATAAAATTTTTTAGAGCGATTCGCTTGCATAGATAGAAAAATGTCTGTATAGTGCGAATCTCTTCAGGCACGTAGCTCAGCTGGTTAGAGCATCACCTTGACATGGTGGGGGTCGTTGGTTCGAGTCCAATCGTGCCTACCAAGATTCCAAAAAAAGAGTTCGTTTTTACGAACTCTTTTTCATTTCTGCCATAGAAAAATCAAGTACTCCTGACGCTGGTAAATACCTTGAACTTTGCAGATTCCTTGATTATAGGTTTCGGCGAGTTTACTTTAGCCATTCGAATCAACTCTCGATCCTTCTTAGATAATTCCTGCCAATACCGTTTCTTCATCCCGTCAATCCGACATAGCTGAATGGCTCCAAGTTGATCTAAATACTTTGGTGTGCTGTCACAAGGTAACTTCTTATTGGATAAGCGCTTCTTGAACATTAAAAGTAAATTTAATGCAATGTAGAGTACAAAGACTTTACCCTCTAATGTGGTTTCCTCACATTGGAAGCGTCGCCCACTACAGCGATCTTTGAAATTACAAAATGACAGCAAAAATAAAGATCATTGCTATTAGCGTCTTCTTAGCCGTTTAGGGTTTGAACTGCCTATGTGTAGGTCATCGAAACGAACGACTTGTATGGGAAGACCTTGTGGCGAAGACAGATACAAAAAAGGTCAGTGTTGCATGCAAGGCAAGACCGACCTTAAAGAAGGGTTATCCGTAACGGACTTTTAGGATCGCTTCGTACTCGTCATCAATGAACCTGCTGTCAAGGTAGCGATGAGGGCTGGCAAACCGAAGACGGCAATGATGGTGGTTGCGAGCGCATTTTCACGCACGAACGCATGACGACGACGATTGCCGTTATTGCCACGTGTCGTCAAAATCCACTGAATAATTAAATAAAGTGTAAGGGCTACAAAGTTGCCCAAGAGAGTTACCATTGGCGCACGTGCAAAACTCACGTCAAAGAAAACGCCTGAGCGCGTCGGTGTTAATTGACTAATCATCATCGGGGAGAAGAAATTTACCCATTCTTGTACACGTGCTTCGCGTTCTCGACGCGCTGACGGGTAAGATACGGTCGTTTCATCGATGACTTTAAAGTCGCGGTTAGTGGCTGTAGCTGTAAAGTCGCCCATCATTTCATCGCGCGAGAAACGTGTCTTCATAATCGAGTGCGTTAAAGGAGTTGTCCACATCGTCAATGTGTCACTTTCAGCTCGATAATTTCGCAAAGGCAATGGCTGTAACTTATCATCGTACGTCATTAAATACACAGCTGTGGGCGTCAGCAAGGCGCCGTAATGATGGCGTAAGGACGATTCGCTCACCGTTAGAGAGCGTGTTCCTTCAGGCGCCAAATAAGGCATGACTTTTACCGTTGGTTCTCCGCGAACCATTTTAAGTTGTGCCACTTTGTTTTTAGCATCGACCATAAAGGCGCCTTCGTCAAAGGGCTTTAAAGGGTCAGGATTGTTGCCAAACGCCTTCAAGGGAAAAACGATGCCGGCTGTTGCCAAAGCGTCATTGAATCGCTTGCCTTTTTCGATCAATACCTCGTTTTTGTCAGCGCGAACGAATTTAAGTCCCGTGTCGGTCACAATCATCAAATCGGTGGGCAACTCTAACGATGCTCCTTCGGGTTCGGACTCTAAAAGTACCGTCACGGTTGACATTGGATCGTTAAATAAACGTGGGCGCAAGCGACTCATTTGCGTTTGGCTTGCCTGGCTATAGTCAAACGTACGATCACCGATCGTAATCGGGAACTTGTTCCACTTTTGCAAATCCATGCGATACATAAAAGGAAGCGCCATACGCATTTCTCGGCCGTTAAGAATTTGGCCGTCCTCGGTGCGAAGAACGGATCGAACAGCTGTGCTTTCGCGAATGACGAATGCTTCGTGAGTTGGGCTATATGTGGCACTAAGTCCTAAATAGTCGCTTCGGGTGATGCGCCAATAGGTTTGCGGAATAAACCACGAGAGCACCAAGATGCCGATAAAAACGATGGCTAAACGAGCTTTATAGAAATGCATGTTCTTTTCCTTTAGCCTTTGATGCGTAAGGCGCTGATGTAGTAGGTTGCTGTCCAAGGTAACGACACCAAGGTGTAAATCCATAACGACTCTTCCATGTCATTCCAACCGCGGCTCGTTGTCAACATCGAGATGTAGCCTAGACCGAAAAGCAACATCATGACCTTGCGGATGTAAGAGGGATCGGCAATGGCTGCGGCCGTTGCGCACCAAGCGACGATGCCAGCGATTATCCAGGGTAATACCGTACTAATCATGGGAACGGTCACTTCCCAGGGGAAATTTAATTGCGTGCATGCAACGGTCAAACCGATAAAGGCCACGAGCCCTAAAAGTACTTGAAGCGTCAAGCCGACAACCACCGGTACAGCCAAAACGAGTCGTGGGGAAGTTGGCATATGCAAGGCTAAGCGAAGGCGCCCTTGAATGCATTCGGGCATGATTTGTAAGGATGCAAAAAAGAGGCCTGCTATTGAAAAGAACCACGTAAAGCGATCAAAAAAGACCTGTTCTTTAAATATGATGCCTTGCATAGTCGGAGCGGCACCATGCACGGCCATAATCGTTTTGAGCGTTAGATAAAAGTCTGTACATAAAACGAGAGCGAGAATAAAAGGAATCGCTCCGAAAAGACGTAGCTTAATCCATTCTTTTTGCGCAAGGGCGCTTATTTGTCCATAAAGGGAAACTGTCATATCCATACTTTCTTAGTATCGACCCGTCAGGCCTACAAAGGTATCTTCAAATCCGAGCGAGATCTCCTTGAGAACCGAGAGATTCTCGGCTCTCAGTGTGGTACTTAAATATGCCTTCATGGCGTGGAGGTCTAATTCGGAATAAAGGTTGATTGTGTGTGCACCATGATCGATATTGATGATCTTTTTGCAATCGACCGAGAGTTTCATCGTGGCTTCGTTTCGTGGCAATTGATAGCCTCGATAGCGTTGCATGAAGTCTTCACGCGAGCAGTTACACAAAATATTGCCCTTTTGAATGAGGATGATGTGATCGAGGAAGTCTTCAAGTTCGCTAACGACGTGCGAAGTCAATAGCACCGTGGCGCCGGTGCGTTGCACGTAGTCGCGCAAAAATTCTAAAAAGAGCCGACGGTAACCGACGTCAAGTCCCAAAGAGAAGTCATCCAAAATAAGAACGCTTGCTTGCTGGGCCAATAGTAAACCCAATGTCACCTGACTGCGTTGCCCACAAGAAAGACGTGCGATGCGACGTGATGAAGGAATTTGCATACGGCCCACCAAGTCCCAAAAGACCTCGGCTTGCCATTTTGGGTAAAAACGACTGTAGTATCGTTCAACTTCGGCAATCGTCATGAAGTTGTACTGAATAAAGCCTTCGTGCAAGAGGCCCACGTCGGCACGGATGCTCGCTGGAAGATTGTCGCTTGGTGCATCATAGATATGACAGTATCCAGAGTCGGGCGAGAGAAACCCCATCAGCAGATTAATGGTAGTGGTTTTGCCGGCTCCGTTTTTGCCAAGCAAACCCACAATACCACCTTGATTGATGGTGAAATTGATTCCATGTAAGACTTCGGTGCCCTGACGGCTGAAGCGTAGATTTTCACAACGGATAACACTCAAGTTAGTACCTTTTTAATGGTCAGTCATAAACGATAAGAAAACTTTGCGTGCAATTAAAGTATTAAGGATAATAATCATTATCAATAAAGGTTGCAACGCTAAAATCTGAATGAGCTGTTAAAGGTTTGAAAATGTCTTTTCCAACAGCTCATTTTGGATCTTATGCGCCGAATGTCTCGTGAGTTACTTCTCAGATTGAATCACCATCAGGGAACTCGGAGCACTAAAAATTATTTGCGCTTCCTTCATCAAATCATCAATCGTAATGGACTTCAGATCAGCTTCTTGTGATTGAACCCAAGCAATCGTGGGAAGATCTGTTGCTAATTCGGTCAAGTTATTGTTATGCCAGTAGATGGTTTTCTTTTTGACGGTTGCTAAGTTCGTCAACCGTGGACGCAACTGGCGTTTTAATTCATCCTCTGAGATGCCATCATTGAGAATCGACTCGACGATGGATTGAATGATCTTTTGACTTTTTTCAATGGCTTCAAGCTTCGTTTCGACTTCTGCCGAGAGGTAACCGAATCCCTTTTCAAGGTCCATAGAGCGATAAGCCGCTGATGGCGAATAGGCAACAGCCTCATTTTCACGCAATTGCACGCGCATGCGATCGCGAACGACCGATCCTAAAAGCGATCGAGCTAAAAATTTCTTGCGATCGCTGATGTCAGGCAAGTCGCTGTGCCAACTGACATGTACAAAGGCTTTACCTTGGTTGTCACCTTTTACTGTTATCTTGCGGGTTTGGTTGTCGGGGAAGACGGGTGGCTTGGCAACATGTTGACGATCGGTACGCAAGACTTTGATGGAGCCGAACAAACGGACCGCTTCGCGTGCAACCGCCTTTTCGTCAAAGTCACCGCTAATCACAAGCGAGCGTGGACCACCCGAGCGGGAGTCTTTGATATAACATTGCATTTGCGAAATAGTTACAACACGGGCCTCCTTTTCGGTGAGCGGTAAACTACGAGCTCGATCGCCGGTTAAAAAGGCGGAGCGCTGAGTGCGCATAACCCCTTCAACGGTTTTTTCCAAACGGTATTGGCTTTGAGCAACCGATTGTACGACGCGTTCATAATTTGCCTGAGTCAATGTTGGATCTTGATATTGCGTCCAGATGGCTTGAAGTAGCAACAGGGCATCGGCCGATTGTGCTTGTCCGCCGATGAGGTTGTAGCGAGAGCCTAAAGATTCCGAGACGCTAAGACCTCGTGCACCGAACATCTTCGAGTGTTCGAGTGCCGTCAAACGTCCTACACCGTTTTCGCCCAAAGTGGCGATAGCCATACGGGCGATGTTTGTTTTATTTTCCGACAACCCATCAAGACCGTCACCGAAGGTGTAAGTGGCGCGAACCGTGCCCGCTTCAAAAGGCGTTTTTACGAATCGAACTTGGGTACCGTTTGCTAAAGTCAGACTAAAACCCTCAGCGCCAAGAGAAGCATCGCCCACGGGAGCGTTGGGAGTCAGTGTCACACTCTTTACTTCAGCCGGCAACGTTAAGTAGGGGAATATGGTCGTTTCGGTTGGTTGTGCAACGCTGACAGCCTTCTTTTGTAGCGTTGTCCAGTAATCGAGCACTTCGCGTTCGGTCGTCTTTACGTTGCCACTGACTAAAATTCGACGGTTTTCAGGGGCTAACATGGCTTTCAAAGCGTCGTTTACGTCTTTGAGTGTAAGCTTTGATTCCATATCTTTATAGATGGCTAAATCGGTTTTCGCAGACGTAAATACGCGGTCGTTATTGGCTGAAGTTACGAACGCTTGGGCGTAATCTTCATTGGTCCAAGCGGACTCTTGACGGACAGCCCGTTCAAGCATACGGGTTATGTCGTGCTTAATGTCGCTGAATTCCTGCTCGGTGAGGCCAAATTGTCGTGCGCGATTCATTTCCTCGCTTAATCCCTCGAGAGCTTCCTTCCAGTGCTTGCCGTCCGTTGTTGCCGTGTACTGTACCGCGGGCATCATCATGCTACGCCACCCGCATCGAACGAAGGCTTTCGTCCATGCATTAGCATGCGTATCTCGATATTGCATTAAGCGACGTTGAAGCGCAACACGAATGATGCTATCGATGTAAAGGCGACGTTGTTGTGCAAGGTTATCTTTTTCATACTCTCGGTCATGAAGAACCAAGACGTTGACCGAGGTGGACGTAATCGGTCGCTCTTGTACGAGGGCTTTCACACCTGTACGGTCAATCGCTCCAAAGGTTTCCAGCTCGGGCAACTTGGCAGGCTTGGTCATGTCAGCAAAGTGGCTTTCGATTAAAGGTTTCACATCGGAGGCTTTAACGTCGCCAGCTATCACCAAAATCATGCGTCCTGGAACGTACCATTTCGTGTAGAAATTACGAAGCGCTCGTTGATCGATGGTATTAAGACTCGATTGCGTCCCAATTGTGTCGTGTGTAAAGCGGGATCCAGTGTAGAGGAATTGTCGCCATTGGCGTGCAGCTAAAACGGTCTCGCTTTCGCGTGAGCGCTTTTCTGCAAGAATGACTCCACGTTCGTTGTTCACCTCGTCTTGAGCTAAATCCAAGCCGTCCGCTACGTCACGCAGAATTTTTAAACCATTTGATACTGATTCATGGCTCGTGTCAGCGAGATTTAACTTGTAGACTGTTTCGTGAAGAGTGGTGTGCGCATTGGTGTCACCTCCGAAATTCATTCCGTGGGTTTGAAAAAAGGGGATGAGTTCGCCCGGCTTAAAGTGACGACTCCCATTAAACGCCATATGCTCCAGGTAATGGGCAATCCCTAGCTCTTTTTCCTCTTCCATGAGGCTGCCGACTTGAATGTCTAAATAAAGGCTGACGCGTCCTTTTGGATTAGCATTGGGAATCACGGCCCAGCGAAGACCGTTTGCAAGCGTTCCGAATGTAATTCGCGAATCAGGTTTGATGTCGCTTTGCTCATGAGCCCATCTACCGTCATACCAAGAAAATTCGGCCGCTTGACCAAGCATCGGTAAGGCCATCATGATGCTGCAAGCAAGAATTGCGTAGCGCTTATTAAAAGTAATAGGTAATTTCATTTCTTATTCTTCAAATCAGATGAGTTTTTTCATTGGCAGGGTGAGTTCCAACTCTAACCTTTCCATACTTTCCAAGGTCGTAAGAGCATTTTGAGCTTGAGTTTTCAATTCCTCCGACACAGTAATGGTTTTAAACATTTCACATGCTTTTTCTCGCTCGCCCATTTCCCAGGCAACGATGCCTGCTAAGAGCCGACTTTGTTCGTGAACGTCTTTCTCCCCGCGTCCGCCTTCAAGGTATGTTTTATAGGCACGCATCAGATCGCCTGTTCGGTAGTAGAGGCTGCCGAGAATTTGGTACAGACTTGGCATATCACTCGTTTTTATCAACTCGCTAGCTGTTTCAATCGCTTTTCTGATTTGTCCTGATTGCTGATAGACGGCCAGTTTTTGGCGAAGTGTCATAGTCTCTTCAGGCAACAATTCCAACGAGGCTAAATGCAGGTAGGGCGCATTTAACCGCGCATACAGGCCCGCCAAGGTTTGACGGACGTTCTTATCCGATGGTTGGTTTTGAGCTAGGCGAAGTTGATCTGCGACTTCGAGCGCCACAGCACTGGACTGCGATTGATTGAGTCGCAAACGAATGCTACCTAAAGCTTGCCAAGCCGCGATATGATTGGGTGAGTCGATCACGATACGTTCGAAAACCTTAAGTGCGGGTTGCCAGCGGTGTTGCCGGACGTATAAGGCACCGGCTAATTCGAGAGCAGCCCGAGAGGCATCTGAGTCGGCAATCAAAGGAGTAATAATCTGATCTGTACGAGCCAAATCTTTGGCGCGCCAAAAGCATTGCGCTGCTGATAAACGTAAATGACGAGCCTTCAGTGGTTTACGAACGAATTCGGCCGATTTTAAAAAGGACTCCGCGGCCATCAACCACTTTTCCGACATTACCCATGTAACCGCTAGCGCATTGTGAAGCTTGGGGTGTTTGGGGTAGAGGTCGATACCTTTTAAGAACAGTTGACGGGCGGCTTCAATGTCTTTTTGACGGATGTACGTTTGACCTAAAAGCAATAAAGCAAAAGGATGTGGTCGGCTAGCTTCAACCGTTTGGCTAAGGATCTTTTTCACGCACGAGTCGTTGTTTTGTTTATAGCAACGAAGCGCTTGACTAAAAATAGAAGCTTGATTGCTAGGAATTGGGGCCTCTTGGTGAGCCAAGGTAGGAGTGGCTATAGCAAGACATGTGCTGAAAACATAACCCAAGCAAACTTGCCGAAAGCATTTCTTCACGAATGTATTTTTCATCACTTATCGCCGTAACGTAAAGACTACGGGGATTTCTACACGACACATCACGTCTTGACCGTTCCGACGAGCTGCTTTGAATCGCCAACTTCGCACTGTTTTTAAGGTCGTTTCCCCGAAAATTTTATTCATCGGTCCGTCAATGAGTTCGGCTTTTACAACACGACCTTGCTGGTCAAGTAAAAGACGAACGCGTACTTCACCTTCAAGTCGACGCTGTCGCGCAGACATTGGGTAAGCGGGCGCCGGGGTAAAAAAAGGTGAAGGGACTTCGTCCAAGTCCGAAATATCAAAAATCGGGGAGCTTTTGCCGAAGGATCCTGTTGTAATGCCTGGTAGCACAGGGCCACTCATTCCGACATCGATGGCCGTCATTGCCGTAAAGTCAATGGGAAGATTTGGGACTTCAACCATGGCTTCAGCCGTGACTTTAGGGGGTGTGGGAACTTCAAGCTTTTCAATCGACTCCACCGTGGAGTGTTCGGTTACCATGTCTGAAATCGTTTCCGTAATCGGCATGGGATCGCTGTAAGCAGTCGATCCGGAGGGTTTGGATGGCTTTTCGTAGAAAGCAGGAAAGAACCCTACAGCAAAAAGTGTGGCAGTGAGAATCAGTCCCGTTGTCGTATAACCCAAACATTGTGTGAGAGAGAGATTTCTTTTAGCTTCAAAAAAACTTTGCGCGGTGTTTTGCCAGTGTTGCATCAATATTTACCTTGTCATTCGTTTTTGGTGGCGACGCTCACGTTGGTGATATCCGCACTGCGACACGCATCCAACACTTCAATCAGCAAACCGCTTCGAGCCATGCGATCGGAGGCAATCACAACGGCCGTATCCGTATTCTCTGCCTTAAAATTTTCCATCCAAGAGGTAACATTACGAATGTCGACGGTTTGCCCGTCAATCCAGATGCGATTGGAGGCGTCGATACCGACCACAATCGAAGGGGTTTGTTCGGTACCAGTGGTAGCCATAGGACGTTCGATCTCGACACCGCTTTCTCGAACGAAGCTCGACGTGACCATAAAGAAAATAAGCAAAATGAAAATCATGTCGATCAACGGCGTCATATTAATGTCCAGTCCTTGATCGCTATGGTGACGATGTCTACGCATAATGAGTAACTTCCTTGTCTTGACGCTGATGGAACGAGTGTTCGACGGTGTTTAATAAGTACAACAAGGTCATTCCTTGATAGTAGGCGAATTGTCGAAGACTCTTGCCCGCAATAAAGCCGATGGCAGCAACCATTAAGCCGCTTTGCGTTGTAATGAGTGCTTCGGAAACGCCCGTAGCCAAGTCGTTTACCTGACCTAAACCGCCAGCTTGCATTGCATCAAACGCCTGCATCATGCCCATAACAGTTCCTAATAGGCCAAAAACGGTAGCAAGCGAGGCACAAAGGAGAATGTCGGCAGAATGATCGTGGCGACTTAAAAAACCTTTGTGAATGATGTCACGCAGATTGCCGTCAACGGAACTTACTCCTGTGCGCGTTTCGGCATAAAACCCAAGCTCATTAGGTTGGTGCATCATTTCACCTGGTGTTTGGTGTAAAAGGACGTGCAAGCGATTTCGTTCGAGCACCAGGGCATACAACTGACGAACGATTTGCGAAAACATAAAAATCGACAAGAGCAAGATGGGTAGCATGCAGATGCCCCCCTGAAGACATTCTTCGAGGATTAATCCTAAAACATCAAACATCATTCAAATCGTCCAAGGGGCTACGCACGTAGTGGCTACAGGCGCGAGTAATCGCAACAGAGGCATACTCTTCGACGATCTCGGCAATTTGTTCGAAGCGATGCTTCATAAGGTAGTGCACGAACATTAAAATGATAGACACCACCAAACCGACTTCGGTTGTAATTAATGCGACGCTAATGCCACCAGATAAGAGCTTCGGGTCGCCGTTACCGAAAAGGGTGATAACGTCAAAGGTGGAAATCATACCGGTGACCGTACCTAAAAGACCCAAGAGGGGGGCCACGCCAGCTGCAACAGCCACAAATGTCTGCCAACGCTTTAAGGGCGCTAAGTAGTGAGAGTCGGCTTCTTCGAAACTCTTTTCCATGCCAACGACGCTATGACCGCCTTCATCTAAAATGTGCACGATGACACGAGCAGTCGGGTTTTCTCGTGTAGCTTCGGGGCGAAGGCTGTCTATGACTGCTTTAAATTGACCGTTAGCTAATTTATCCAATAAGGGTACCATCGTATCCATCGAGGGAAGGTGCATACGATATAAACGACACAATTGAACAAGCCCTAACACGAGAGCAGTGAACCCAATGGCCAAAATCACCCATACGAGGCTACCACCTGCTTGAAGGTGCTCGAGCAGTGATTTTTCTTTCTCGTATCGGTGCAATAATTTCCCACCAGAGAGGTCAAGCGTGGTTATCGCCGTTTTCTTTTCGGCGATTTCATCAAAACCTTCGGCATCAAATTGACCTGTTACCATTAATTGGGTGCCTGATCGGTTTGGCGTTACTAAGATCCAGTCGCCGTCAATCTGTGCGGCGGCTGTCATAGCCCCTAGACGAATCAAACGAGTTTTTTGTTGGGAGCCGTCATTTAAAGCAATGCTGACCGTATCATCGACGTATTCCCCCGAGGCTTGGATTTCGGAAGAGATGGTGTTGCTTACCCAGCGAAGATCTTCGATTGTCGGAAAATCAGAGATTTTTTGAAGCGAGTCGGTGCGAGCGACATCAAAACGCTTGTCGTGTGCGTAAACAGCCGTTTGAAGTCGCTCGTGTTGTTTTTTTAAGGCTCCGCGCATGGCTCCTTCTAAAGTGCGACGTCTCGTTGCTTGGACTTTTTAGACGGAATTTAGTAATTGATGGCGCTTTTTATCAATATCTAGTGATTTTTGCAAAGATTCGATTTGGCGCATGAGTTCTCGTTTTTGGTCC